>NZ_JBEXSH010000402.1:0-7901 GCF_040613555.1 Streptomyces sp. NPDC006265 | reverse complement strand
GGGCCGGGCGCCCCCGGGGTGCCGGCCGCGCCGCGGCCGGGCGACTCCGAGCCTCCCGCCCGCCCGCCCGGGCCCACGGTGGCACGGCAGGACGCCCTGCTCGCCGAGCACGCCGCGGAGATACTGGCCCGCTTCGGCGTGGGTCTCCGGGCCGTTCCGGGTGTCACCGCGGCGGACCGGACCCGGATGACCGCGTGGGCGCGGCGGGTGCTCGGCGAGGCCGGGCCCGCCGGACCCGCGCGGGCGGGCAGGCCGGGCCCCTGGGCGGCTCTGGCGGGGTCCCTGCTGGTCGAATCGGCCGCCGCCCGCGTTGTTGACGAGGACGTCCACCCGGGGCAGGCCGGCGAACAGGCGTCCCACGGCGTCGGCGTCCCGGACGTCCAGCGGCATGAACTCGATGCCGGGCAGCGGGACTTCCGGGGGCCGGCGGGCGCAGACCACGACCTCGGCGCCCGCCTGTGCGAAGGCACGCGCGATGCCGGCACCGACGCCGCGGGTTCCGCCCGTGACGACGGCGACCTTCCCGTCCAGTTCCATGCGCTGCTACCTTTCCACCTAACAAACGTTTGGTGGAAAGGTAGCTGATGCGGCCATGGGTGTCTCCACCTCGTGCGGGGAAAAGGGCATAGCCGTCGTCACGGTCGACTTCCCGCCGGTGAACGCCCTGCCGGTGGCGGGCTGGTTCGCCCTGGCCGGCGCGGTGCGTGCCGCCGGACGCGACCCGGAGGTCCGGTGCGTGGTGCTGGCCGCCGAGGGGCGCGGGTTCAACGCGGGTGTGGACATCAAGGAGTTGCAGGCGGACGACCGGGAGCACAGCGCGCTGCGCGGGGTGAACAGCGGCTGCGCGGAGGCCTTCGCGGCGGTCTACGAGTGCGAGGTGCCGGTCGTGGCGGCGGTGCAGGGCTTCTGCCTGGGCGGCGGCGTCGGCCTGGTGGGCAACGCGGACGCGATCGTGGCGAGCGAGGACGCGGTGTTCGGGTTGCCCGAGCTGGACCGCGGTGCCCTGGGCGCGGCCACACATCTGTCCCGGCTGGTCCCCCAGCACCTGATGCGTGCGCTGTACTACACGGCGCGTACGGCGAGCGCGGCCGAGCTGCACGCGCACGGGTCGGTGTGGCGGGTGGTGCCGCGCGCCGAACTGCCCGCCGCCGCGCTGGAGCTGGCCCGGGAGATCGCGGCCAAGGACGGCCGGCTGCTCCGTCTGGCCAAGGCGGCGCTCAACGGCATCGACCCCGTGGACGTGCGCCGCAGCTACCGCTTCGAGCAGGGCTTCACCTACGAGGCGAGCCTCAGCGGGGCGGGCGCGCGGGTCCGCGACCGGTTCGGGCGGGAGGGAGCGCGATGAGGGACAAGACGATGCCGGCGGACGAGGCCGTGTCCCGGCTGTCCAGCGGCATGACCCTCGGCATCGGCGGCTGGGGCTCGCGCCGCAAGCCGATGGCCCTGGTGAGAGCGCTGCTCAGGTCGGGGATCACCGACCTCACGGTCGTCTCGTACGGCGGCCCGGACGTGGGCATGCTGGCCGCGGCCGGGCGGATCCGGAAGCTGGTGACGGCCTTCGTCACCCTCGACTCGATCCCGCTGGAGCCGCACTACAGGGCGGCCCGCGAGCGGGGCGCGTTCGAGCTGACGGAGATCGACGAGGCGATGCTCCTGTGGGGCCTGCGGGCGGCGGCGAACCGGCTGCCGTTCCTGCCCGTGCGGGCGGGCTTCGGCTCGGATGTGATGCGGGTCAACCCCGGCCTGCGGACGGTCACGTCGCCGTACGAGGACGGGGAGACGCTCGTCGCCGTGCCCGCCCTGCGGATGGACGCGGCCCTGGTGCACGTCAACCGCGCCGACCGGTCGGGCAACGGGCAGTACCTGGGCCCGGACCCGTACTTCGACGACCTGTTCTGTGCGGCGGCCGACACGGCGTACGTGAGCTGTGAGCGGATCGTCGAGACGGCCGAGCTGACGAAGCAGGGGCCACCCCAGACGCTGCTGATCAGGCGCCACACGGTCACCGGTGTCGTCGAGGCGCCGAACGGGGCGCATTTCACGTCCTGCGCGCCCGACTACGGCCGGGACGAGGCCTTCCAGAAGACGTACGCGACCACACCCTGGCCCGAGTTCGAGGCCGGGTTCCTCGCCGGGGACGAGCAGACGTACCAGTCGGCCGTGCGGGAGGGGACATGACCGGGCCCACCCGCGCCGAGTACTGCGTGATCGCCTGCGCCGAGGCCTGGCGGGACGACGGCGAGGTGCTGGCGAGCCCCATGGGCTCGATCCCCTCGATCGGCGCCCGCCTGGCCCGGCTCACCTTCGCGCCGGACCTGCTGCTGACCGACGGCGAGGCCCTGCTCGTCCGCCCGGACGGGACGCCCGAGGGCTGGCTGCCGTACCGCGAGCATCTGGCCTGGGTCACGGGCGGGCGGCGGCACGTGATGATGGGCGCGAGCCAGATCGACCGGTTCGGCAACCAGAACATCTCGTGCATCGGCGACTGGGAGCGGCCGAGGCGGCAGCTGCTCGGGGTGCGCGGCGCCCCGGTCAACACCCTGAACAACCCGACCAGTTACTGGATCCCGAGGCACTCCCGGCGGGTCTTCGTGGACCGGGTCGACATGGTCTGCGGGGTGGGCTACGACCGTGCGGACGGGTCGCGCTACCACCGCATCCCGCGGGTCGTCTCCGACCTGGGCGTCTTCGACTTCGCCACGCCCGACCACTCGATGCGGCTGGCCTCGCTGCACCCGGGCGTCACCGTCGATCAGGTCAAGGAGGCCACGGGCTTCGAGCTGACCGTCCCGGACGAGGTGCCGGCGACCAGGGAGCCGAGCGACGAGGAGCTCCGGCTGATCCGCGAGGTCGTCGACCCGGCCGGGGCCCGGGCCCGGGAGGTCGCCGCGTGAGGGGGACGGCGCTGACCCGGCTGACCGGCGTCCGTCATCCGGTCGTGCAGACCGGGATGGGCTGGGTGGCCGGTCCCCGTCTGGTCTCCGCCTCGGCGAACGCGGGCGCCCTCGGCGTCCTGGCCTCGGCGACGATGACGCCGGACCGGCTGCGCGAGGCCGTACGGGAGGTGAAGTCCCGGACGGACGCGCCGTTCGGGGTGAACCTGCGCGCGGACGCCGCCGACGCGGGCGACCGCGTCCGGATCCTGATCGAGGAGGGCGTCCGCGTCGCCTCCTTCGCCCTCGCCCCCTCCCGGGAGCTGATCGGCGAGCTCAAGGAGGCCGGTGTGGTCGTCATGCCGACCGTGGGGGCGCGGCGGCACGCCGAGAAGGTCGCGGCGTGGGGCGCGGACGCGGTGCTGGTGCAGGGCGCGGAGGGCGGCGGGCACACCGGCGAGGTGGCCACGACGGTGCTGCTGCCGCAGGTGGTGGACGCGGTGCGGATCCCCGTCGTGGCGGCGGGCGGCTTCTTCGACGGGCGCGGGCTGGCCGCGGCCCTCGCCTACGGGGCGGCTGGCGTGGCGATGGGCACGCGGTTCCTGCTGACCTCGGACTCGACCGTGCCGGACGCGGTGAAGGCGCGGTACCTCGCGGCGACCGTGCGGGACGTGGCGGTGACCCGGGCGGTGGACGGGCTCCCGCACCGCATGCTGCGCACGGAGCTGGTGGACGCCTTGGAGGACACCGGCCGGGCCCGGGCGCTGGTGCGGGCCGTGCGCGCGGCGGCCGGATTCCGGCGGCTGTCCGGGCTGACCTGGCCGCAGCTGGTCCGCGACGGGCTCGCGCTCAAGCACGGCAAGGACCTGTCCTGGAGCCAGGTGCTGCTCGCCGCGAACACGCCGATGCTGCTCAAGTCGGCGATGGTGGACGGTCGTACGGACCTGGGGGTGATGGCGTCCGGGCAGGTCGCCGGGGTGATCGACGACCTGCCGTCGTGCGCGGAGCTGGTGGAGCGGATCGTGAGGGAGGCCGACGAGACGCTGGCGCGGCTCACAGCCGTTCGATGACCGTCACGTTGGCCTGGCCGCCGCCCTCGCACATGGTCTGCAGTCCGAACCGGCCGCCGGTACGCTCCAGTTCGTGCAGCAGGGTCGTCATGAGCCTGACGCCGGTCGCGCCGAGGGGATGGCCCAGTGCGATCGCGCCGCCGTTGACGTTGACCCGGTCCGGGTCGGCGCCGGTCTCCTTCAGCCAGGCCAGGACGACGGGGGCGAAGGCCTCGTTGATCTCGACGAGGTCGATGTCGTGGATGCTCAGGCCGGTCTTCTTCAGGGCGTGGGCGGTGGCCGGAATGGGGGCGGTGAGCATCCGGATCGGGTCCTCGCCGCGCACCGAGAGGTGGTGCACACGGGCGCGGGGGGTGAGCCCGTGGTCGCGCACGGCCCGCTCGGAGGCCAGCAGCATCGCCGCCGCCCCGTCGGAGACCTGCGAGGAGCAGGCTGCGGTGACGGTGCCGCCGTCGAGGACCGGCTTGAGCCCGGCCATCTTCTCCAGGGAGGTGTCCCGGCGTGGCCCCTCGTCGACGGTGACCTGCCCGTAGGGCACGGTCTCGCGGCCGAAGCGCCCCTCGTCGACGGCCCGCACCGCCCGCTGATGGGAGCGCAGGGCGAACTCCTCCTGGTCCTGCCGGCTGATCCCCCACTTCACGGCGATCATCTCGGCGCCCACGAACTGGTTCACGGGCTTGTCGCCGTACCGGGCCCGCCAGCCTGCACTGCCCGCGAAGGGGCCCTGCGTCAGCCCGAGCGGCTCGGCGGCCTGCCGGGTGGCGAAGGCGATGGGGATCATCGACATGTTCTGCACCCCGCCCGCGACCACCAGGTCCTGGGTGCCGGAGAGCACGGCCTGCGCGGCGAAGTGCACGGCCTGCTGCGAGGAGCCGCACTGCCGGTCGACGGTCACGCCCGGCACCTCCTCGGGCAGCCCGGCCGCCAGCCAGCAGGTCCGCGCGATGTCCCCGGCCTGCGGCCCCACCGCGTCCAGACAGCCGAGGACGACGTCCTCCACGGCGGCCGGGTCCACGCCCGAGCGGTCCATCAGCTCCTTCAGGACGTGTGCGCCGAGGTCGGCCGGGTGGACGGCGCTCAGCCCTCCCCCGCGCCGCCCGACAGGCGTGCGGACCGCTTCGACGATGTAGGCCTCGGCCATGACGACTCCCTCGCACCTAGGGTTATTCGCGTACGGCGATCCCGTCCAGCACCATCGACAGGTACTGCCGGGCGATCTCGTCCGGGCTGTGCTGTCCGCCCGGCCGGTACCAGGACGCGGCGACCCAGACCGTGTCGCGCACGAACCGGTAGGTGAGCCGGACGTCGAGGTCGGCCCGGAAGGCCCGCTCGGCGACGCCCCGCTCCAGCGTGGACAGCCAGGCCCTCTCGAACCGACGCTGCGATGCGGCGAGGAACGCGAACCGCTCCTGCGCCACGAGCTGCCGGCTCTCCTTCTGGTAGATCGCGACGGCCGCGCGATGCCGGTCGATCTCCCGGAACGACTCGGTGACCAGGGCCTGGAGCGTCTCGCGCGGTCCGAGCCCGGCGCCGAGGACGGTGTCGTAGCCGTCCCACAGCTCGTCGAGGAAGGTGCGCAGGATCTCCTCCAGCATCGATTCCTTGGAGTCGAAGTGGTAGTAGAGGCTGCCTGCGAGCATCCCCGCGTGGTCCGCGATCTTGCGGACGGTGGTGGCGTTGTAGCCCTGTTCGGCGAATACCTCGGCGGCGGTGGCGAGGAGTTCACGGCGGCGCGCGGGCGCTGCGGCGCTCACCTGGGGCTTCTTCTTGGTCGGCACATCGTCCATTGTCCTAGGCCCGTTGACTGCTGACGGCGACGACCTCGCCCGTCATGTACGAGGAGTAGCCGGACGCCAGGAACACGATCACGTTGGCCACCTCCCAGGGCTCGGCGTACCGTCCGAAGGCCTCACGCGCGGTCAGTTCCTCCAGCAGTTCCGCCGAGGTGACCTTCGCCAGGTGCGGGTGCATGGCGAGGCTCGGCGAGACGGCGTTGACCCGGACGCCGTACCCGGCCGCCTCCAGCGCCGCGCACCGGGTCAGGGCCATCACCCCGGCTTTCGCGGCGGCGTAATGCGCCTGTCCCGCCTGCGCGCGCCAGCCGACGACGGAGGCGTTGTTGACGATCACGCCTCCCCCCGACTCCCGCATCAGCCGCAGGGCGGCGCGGGTGCACCGGAAGGTGCCGTTCAACGTCACGTCCAGGACGCGGGACCACTGCTCGTCGGTCATGTCGACGAGCTCCGCGGTGCCGCCCAGACCGGCGTTGTTGACCACGACGTCGAGGCGCCCGTGCTCCGCCGCTGCCGCCTTGAAGAGGTCGCGCACCTGTGTCTCGTCGGTGACGTCGCAGGGCACCGCGGCGACCGACTCCTTGCCGAACTCCCCGGCCAGCCGGGCCGCGTACTCCTCGAGCCGTCGCGCATGCGCGTCGCTGATCAGCACGCGGGCCCCTTCCTCCAGGAAGCGCCGCGCCGTGGCCCCGCCGATCCCCGCACCGGCCGCCGCGGTGACGACGGCGGTCCGCCCTTTCAGCAGGCCGTGCCCGGGCACGTACGCCGGGCTCTCGACGTCTGTCATGGGCTCACGCTAACCTACCAAACACTTGTTAGGGAAGGATGGGCGGCCATGGACCTGGCGTTCTCCCCGCAGGACGAGGCGTTCCGCGCCGAGGTGCGGGAGTGGCTGCACGCGCATGTGCCGCGCGCACCCCTGCCCTCCCTGGAGACCGAGGAGGGCTTCGCCGCGCACCGCTCCTGGGAGGCGGAGCTCGCCGCGGACCGCTGGTCGGTCGTCAACTGGCCCTCGCGCTACGGCGGGAGGGACGCGGGGCTCCTGCGGTGGCTGCTCTTCGAGGAGGAGTACTGGGCGGCGGACGCGCCGGGCCGCGTCGGCCAGAACGGCATCCAGCTGCTCGCCCCGACCCTCCTCGACCACGGCACCGAGGAGCAGCGGGCCCGGATCCTGCCCCCGATGGCCTCCGGCGAGGTGGTCTGGGCGCAGGCCTGGTCGGAGCCCGAGGCCGGTTCCGACCTGGCGTCCCTGCGGGCGAGGGCCGTGCGCACGGACGGCGGCTGGCTGCTGACCGGCCAGAAGACCTGGTCCTCGCGGGCCGCCTTCGCCGACCGCGCCTTCGGCCTGTTCCGCAGCGACCCCGACGCGGCGAGACCCCACCAGGGCCTGACGTACCTGATGTTCGGCCTGCGCGCCCCGGGTGTCACGGTCCGCCCGATCGCCCGTCTCGACGGCAAGCCGGCCTTCGCGGAGCTGTTCCTGGACGAGGTCTTCGTGCCCGACGAGGACATGATCGGCGAGCCGGGCCAGGGCTGGCGGATCGCGATGTCGACGGCGGGAAACGAACGCGGTCTGATGCTCCGCTCCCCCGGCCGCTTCCTCGCGTCGGCCCACCGGCTGGAGGCGCTGTGGCGGCGGCAGGGCGGCCCGGCGTCCGCGCGGGACCGGGTGGCCGACGCCCTGATCGGCGCCCGCGCCTACCGGCTCTTCACCTACGCGGTCGCCTCCCGCCTCCTGGACGGGGAGAGCGCCGGCCCCGAGTCGAGCCTCAACAAGGTCTTCTGGTCCGAGCTGGACATCGCGCTCCACGAGACGGCCCTCGACCTGCTCGGCCCCGACGGCGAGCGGGGCGACACCGACTGGGCTCAGCGGTACGTCTTCGCCCTCGCCGGCCCCCTCTACGCGGGCACGAACGAGATCCAGCGGGACATCATCGCCGAGCGCCTGCTCGGCCTGCCGAAGGGCCGCCGCTGATGCCGGGGGCTCTGGTGCCGCGACAGGCGACGATCGCCCCGTCGCACACGTTGCCTGCCACGGCACGACCGAAGGGGCACCTCTGATGCGCTTCCTCCTCGATGCCGAGCAGCGGGCCCTCCAGCGTGATGTCGGGGACCACCACGTCCGTGGCCGTCTGCACGTCGACCACGTTGTACGTGTTCACCCC
>NZ_JBEXSH010000401.1:0-7938 GCF_040613555.1 Streptomyces sp. NPDC006265 | reverse complement strand
GTCAGGCCACGGGCACCACCCCGTGACGACTCCCTTCGGGAGTTTCGGCATGTTGGAACTGGGGGTCAGGCGACAATCTCGCCCAGACCCTTGACGAGCTTCTTGACACCCTTCGCGGCGCGCTTGATGTCGGACGTGCTCCAGTGGCCCGAGAGGATTTGCTCGCCCTCTCGCTCCAGCGACCACGACCAGTCGGGCCAGGTGGTCACGTACAGCGCGTCTTTGTCGTTGAGCCGGATGTGCACGGCGTAGCATCCGCCGCCCATGCTGACGTTCTCGGCCTTGAGGCCGCGTCGGACCAACTCCTTGGCCATCGCCTCACACTCGTCGTGTTCAGACCACTCCTCGGCCGCCTCCTCCTCGTACTTCGGCGCGGAGACCCGTTGAGGGGTTCCCTTGAATGCGGTCAGGACCTCGTAGTTCTCGTAGAGGTCGACTCGCGACGACTCCTCACCGAGCCCCATGTCCACCCCCGGCAGTTCACGCATGTAGCGCATCTGCTCGAAGAGGTCTCGGGGCGACTCCTGGCGACCGCTGATGACGATCGGATCGGACTCACGGTCCTCACGTCGCACCACCACGATCGTCCAGAACGGCTTCAACATGTGTTCTCTCCTCTCAGACTGAATCAAGCGGCTGCCTTCATCAGGCCCCGGACACCACTCCGGGACGACCTCCCTTCAGGAGGTTTCGGCTTGTGCGGATTACCTGAACATGTCGAGGGTCTCGACGCGCCAGGTGATGTTCGGGAACAGACGCCGTGCCCAGTGCTCCGCGAACTTCTCGGCGGCCTCGTGCGACTCGTGTGACGGCTCGTTCACGTGCTCGTGCCAGCCCTGAGCGCAGATCGCCTGCCTCTCAGTGATGATCCGCATGACGTCGTCAACCGTCAGACTCTCCGGAAGCGCCTCCTCGTTGTCGAGGTGGAACGCGTACTTCTCGTAGATGAACGCCGAGAGCGTCAGGCCGTCCAGATTGAAGGACGGGGTGACACGCAGCACGGGGCCGCGATCAACTCGGTCCTCCACGACCTCGTGGCCGGCGGGCTCCGGAAGTGCAACGTCGTTCAGCGGAGTCACATTCAGACTCACTGCTCTCTCCTCTCGTAGCTGACTTCAGCGGCTGCCTTCATCAGGCCGCAGGCACCACCCTGCGACGACCTCCCTTCAGGAGGTTTCGGCGTTGTTGGATCAGATGTGCGTGGCGTAGTGGGCCAGGTCCTCGGCCATCGGGAACGCGTCCATCTCGTAGTCCCCGACCAGGTCGTCGTGGGTGGCCTGCTTCTCGTCCAGGACGTAGCCGTCCGCGTCCCGATTGTCCTTGTCGGACTCGTCGTACGCCTTGATCAGTTCGACGATCTCCTGCACCTTCTCCCAGAACTTGTTCTGGAGACGGAGGTCGTTCCAGTGGTAGCCGCAGTCCTCTGCCGGCACACCTTCGAACGACTGGCTCGGGACGATGTAGCAGTCCACGGTGTCCTCGCGGTGGATGTGCGTCGACAGGGCCATGGACCATGCCACCGACTGCGAGGCGGCCCGGACCACGTAGGTGTACGGAGCCTCGCCGTCGTGACGTTCCGCGCCGGCGATCGTGACCGTGAAGTCACGCTCCTCGCCGGGCACGCTGTCCACGTCCGGGTACATCGAACTACCGTCGAAGACATCCGCGACGGACTCACCCGTGTGGGACATGTGATCTCTCCTCTCGTAGCTGACTCAGCTTTGGCTGCCTTCGTCAGGCCGCGGGCACCACCCCGTGACGACTCCCTTCGGGAGTTTCGGCATGTGACTACAGATCGAAGTGGATCTTCTCGTCGCGGATCCACAGGTAGCCGACCGGCCACCTGCTCGCGCTCCTGTGGAGGTCCTGACGCGCCTTCTTGGGGATCCGCTTGTCCTTGCGGAAGCTGCGACCGGGGAATCCGTGTCGCCCCCGCTTGGACTGCCAGAACAGCCCGCCCGCCGACTCGGCGGAGATGAGCGCCAGGTGCTCCTTGTTCAACTCGACGAACTCGCGGCACATCTGCATCCAGCGCTCACGCGCTCGGTCGTCCGCGATGTCGGCGACGGTCAGATACTCGACCGACTCCCACTCGTCTCCGCCGACCCCGTTCTCATCCGGGTTCGACTCGAACCACAGGGCCTCACCGAGTGCCCAGCGAGCGAACTCGTCGATGTAGGCACGCCAGTTGATCGTGTCCCTGGGGGCGTTCTCAGACACCATGTCTCTCCTCTCAAACTGACTCAGCGTTTGGCTGCCGTCGTCAGGCCACGGGCACCACCCCGTGACGACTCCTCCCGGAGTTTCGGCATGTGTTGGAACAGGTCAGGAACGGACCTCGCGCAGGTTGATGACGTCCCAGGCGGCAGAACCCCGACCGCTCCACCTACGTCCGTCCGGCGTCTTCGCCGTGACGTGACGCATGCGGTAGTAGCCACCCGTGGGGGTGGACCGCTGCCGGCCGCGACGGACACCCGTCACCTTGGCCAACTCACCGCCGGTCCAAGTGGTGATGTGCGTCCCTGCGGAGTTCACGTAGCCCGTGAAGCGGACGTCGTTGCGGATCTGCTCCCGCATACGCGCATCGGCGCACGGGAAGCACAGACGCTCCTCCTGCTCGCCGGCGACCCAGGTGGCATACCCGGTCGTGTTCGGAGATGGAGTCGGAGCGTGCCCGCATTCCAGAGGTTCCATAGATCTCTCCTCTCAGAACTGACTGAGCAGTTGGCTGCCTTCATCAGGCCGTGGGCACCACCCCACGACGACCTCCTCTCGGGAGGTTTCGGCATTGCAGATCAGGACTCGGTGACCTTCTTCAGGTCGTGCCAGTCCCACGAACCGTCCTGCGGCACGTCGGGACCCTCCACCACGAGACCCGTGGGACACAGCTCGGAGCCCCAGTACGTCGGACCGATTTCCTTGACCACGCCTCGGAAGACGCGCTCCTCACCGTTCGATGCACGATTCGTGCCGGTGACCTCGTCACCCACGGACAGCGTGATGCCTCCGTAGGTGAACAGCGGGACCTGACCGATGAACGACTCGTCCTCGGTGAAGTACATGGCCTCCTTGTCGGCGGCACGGACCGCAATCGGGCCACGCCTCGACTCCAGCCACGCGCGCAGGGCAGCCGTAGCCGCGCCCACGAGCTTCTCCTCGGCGAACATGCCGCCCAGCCCGGTACGGGAGAAGGACGGGTCGACCAGCCCCAGGGACTCGGCAAACTTCGCCAGAGCCTCGCCCCTTGCGTACAGGGTCTCGGGGGTGGACACCACCGTCTTTCGCCAGTCGTGCCAGTTGGGCCGCCAGATGCCGACCACGGTCGGGTCGATCAGCCAGTAACCCTCACAGCCGATCACCACGTTGTAGCCGACCATCACGTGCCCATCCGGATCGGACGGGTTGACATGGCGGTCGCACTCCGTGCAGACGGACGTCAGGTAGGGCTCGATGAGCCTCGTGGGCGCCTGACGAACTGCGTTCAGGTACGCCGCAACCTCGTTGTCCATGACTCTCTCCTCTCAAAGCTGACTTCAGCGGCTGCCTTCATCAGGCCATGGGCACCACCCCACGACGACGCCCGAAGGCGTTTCGGCAATTGGGCACGGCAGAGCTGCCGGCAAAGGGCACACCTCAGCCGGCGAGCCTGCTACCGCGGTTCAGACTCCGACGTTCTCGGGCTGGAACGGACGCGCTTGGATGTCCTTACGGGCCAGGGCCATGCGCTCCTCTCGCGAACCGATCTCCCGCTCAAGGCAGATGATCTCCTCGCGCTTGCTCCGGATCTGGAACTGGAGACGGTCGACCTCCTTCTGCCGGGGGTCTTGCGTCAGGGGAGACAGCTTGTCCTCCCACAGCGTCTGCTCCCGATCAACATCGTCGGCCCGGAAGAACGCGATGCGGCATCCGGGGTGCGTGATGTGATCCTCCGAGCAGGCATGCCGGGGATCGGGGTCGTACTTGACGAACGTCCCCGACTTCTCGGTGCCATACCAGTCGATCAGGACACGGTCACCGGGCTGGAAATCCGTCTTCACGAATCCAGACATGATCTCTCCTCTCAAAGCTGACTTCAGCGGCTGCCTTCATCAGGCCCACGGCACCACCCGTGGACGACTCCTCACGGAGTTTCGGCATCGGTTGCTCAGCCCGCGACTCAAAGTCGAATTCAACGCTTCTTGCGGGCCTTCTTGACGGCGCGCTGGGTGTCTCGAACGTTGCGAGCCAGCTCGTCGTTGTCACGGCCACGGCATCGCCAGAAGGCGCCCTCGGGCCACTTGGCGTACTCGGGCACCCAGTTGTGCGCGGGGTGATCCTCGGTGTTCGAACACTCCACATGAAGGGCTGGGCGAGTGTTCCTTCTCTTCTTGGCCACGTGCTCTCTCCTCTCAGAACTGACTTCAGCGGCTGCCTTCATCAGGCCCACGGAACCACCCGCGGACGACCTCCCTTCGGAGGTTTCGGCATGTTTGGATCAGACGTCGATGCGGACCGCGTCGCGCTCGGGCTCGAAGTGGCCCATGGCCTGCGAGAACAGGTGGTCGACGTCCACCCCGGCGGAGTGCGCGAGGTGCAGGAAGTCGACCAGGAAGTCGGTCATCACCTCGAACGCGCCGTCCATCGGGTCCACGTTGTGCAAGTCGGACTCCGTGAGTTCGGTGGCCATGTGGCGCTTTCCGTACTCACGGACCGCCGGGAAGAGTCGCATGCCCTTCTCGGCAGACTTCGACCCCGTGTAGATCCCGTCGGACGCGATGTAATCGCTCACGTGCTCTCTCCTCTCAAGGACTGACTAAGCAAATGGCTGCCATCGTCAGGCCCCAGGAACCACCCTGGGACGACCTCCCTACTGGAGGTTTCGGCAATTGGAACTCAAGCGTGCGGGTCGAGGATGTGGTACGTGCCCCCGTCCTCGTACATCACGTAGTAGTCGCCGCCCTGGATGAAGTCGTGTGCCATGGACTCGGCGACCGCCTGAGTGTGGCTCTTGAACCTCTCCGGGAGTTCGGACTCGATGTCGTCGTACAGGTACTCCGCGAGCGCCTTGGTTTCGTCACCCCAGCACTCGGTGATCGTCGTCACGAGGCCCTCCTGGATTTTGGGCAGAATCGCCTCCGGTTCCAGATGGGAGTTCTCCGTGAAGTAGTGCGCCACCACCTTGCAGGGGTACTCGTCCAACGCGTTCGCGATGGCCGTGATCTTCTCCAGCGACTCGTACTCGCCGAGGTTGAAGTCCCCGAACCCGTCGTAGTCGTGGATGGCGTACTCCTCTGCCACGTCGCCGTACTTCCGGGCCGCAGGGGACTCCTTCAGCATCTCGGCGATCGCCTCGTGCATGGCGTCGACATCCTGATCGGCGTCGATCCAGCGTCCGTGGAGAATGCCCGCGTTGTAGTCGGACAGACTCGCCACGTAGATACGCAGGTCAGACATAAAACTCTCTCCTCTCAACACTGAATCAAGCGGCTGCCTTCATCAGGCCGCGGGCACCACCCCACGACGACGCCTCACGG
Source organism: Streptomyces sp. NPDC006265 (assembly GCF_040613555.1). Classification (NCBI taxonomy): domain Bacteria; kingdom Bacillati; phylum Actinomycetota; class Actinomycetes; order Kitasatosporales; family Streptomycetaceae; genus Streptomyces; species Streptomyces sp. NPDC006265. Next base: position 2,425 of record NZ_JBEXSH010000401.1, on the reverse strand, counting down.
CGTTTCGGCAATAAGGGAATTCAGAACTGCGACGCCTCGACACGCAGGTCGGACTGACAGTTGGGGCAGACAGGACGGGCGACCAGGTCGTCGAACGACACCTCCTCGGCGTCATCGATCTCCTCGCCGTTCCGGTCGATGCGCTTGACGTGCTGCCCGCCGGACTCGATGTCGAACACGACGTCGTCACACTCGGTGCAGTACGCCGTGGCCTTGTCGTCGTCCAGCAGATAGGCAGACTCATAGCAGGACACGTGGAACACGGTCGGACGAGAGAACGCCCGATAGCCGCACTCCTGGTGCCACAGCCCTATGTAGGTCTCGTCCTCGTACCGGAAGAACTGGCCCTTGACCCCGTTCGGCAGGAAGGACTCGTATCCGTCCGTGTCGATACCGGAGATGCAGGGGGACCCGAAATACTTGTCCGTGATGGACTGCGCCCACCGCTCGAACGACTCACCGTCCGCAGAGGACGGGTCACCGTAGACCGGATACTCCTGCGCGTTGTCCATCACCCACTGGACGAACTTCTCGTCCAGCTCACGGTGGTAGTCCACGCGCTTGGCGTAGAACTTCACACCGTCGATGACGATCGTGTCGCTGCCCTTTTCGAAGCGCGCGTCGGCATGCAGCTCCATAGCCGGCGGGGCCGTGAACAGATCGCTCAGAGCCTCCTCCGTGGAGTCGTACATGAAATCCGACGCGACCATTTCGAGGGTCTGCGAAGTCATAACTCTCTCCTCTCAAAACTGACTCAGACTTGGCTGCCTCGTCAGGCCACGGGCACCACCCCGTGACGACGCCCGAAGGCGTTTCGGCAAAACTAATCAGGCCGCGAGACGCATGGCACGCAGACCAGCCCAGAACTGCTTCCAGCCACGCTGAATCACGTAGTGGACGTGCTGGTCCTCCTCGTCCGTGAACCCGTAGAGGTGGGCGGACGGGTCAATGCGCTCTCCCGAGTAGTGGTCGCGGATGTACGAGCCGTCGTGGTGGTAGAACCAGTCGGCTCCCTCGTCATACGCGCAGTCGGCGTCACGGATGGCGTCGATCGCGAGTTTGACAGGGTTGTCCCACGGACCTGTGACATCCTTCGGATTGCAGTCCACAACCTCATAGGTCTGGAGCGGACCGGGACCGAAAGTGCCGTCCTCGTTTTTGATCTGGCCGTAGTCGCCGTCCTGGATCATGTCCGTCGTGAAGTAGGTGCGGTAGACCACCACGTACTTACACGGACGTCCGTCGGTGCGGGAATGCGGGGCACGCAGACTGACGTTCCGCCGCTTGCAGTTAGGACACTGCTTCCGTGCACCGGACCGAGGGCGCATAACCGTTTCGGACCAGCTCATCGGGCTAATGCTCATAACTCTCTCCTCTCAACACCGACAATGGCTGCCATCGTCAGGCCCACGGCACCACCCGTGGACGACTCCCTAGGGGGGAGTTTCGGCATTCGGATTTACGACTTTCGGGCTACTCGCAGATCGGACGCCCTACGACAGAAATCGCAGGAACCATCGAGATGTAACCTTTCAGCGTTGAACTGCAAAAGGTACACGTGAGCATCGACGGAAATACAATAAGCGTGACGTCCTGAACACGATCAGAAATGGTTTCCTGCAAGTGCGTACCGCAGAGCGTCATCCGCAGATAACGACCTTCTTCCGGTGCACTCGGAGCTATGCCGACCACGTCATACGTGGAGCTAGGCTCGAAGGTATCAACCACTTACTCTCTCCTCTCGCTCGCATTGTTGCGACCCCGCACCGGAGTGCGGACGCTCCCGGCCTAACGCCTATTTAGAGTCGCCGGGACGACTTCAGCCGTGATCCATGAAGAGCACGCCGGAGGGCGTCTCGATGAATTCGGACATACAGCCGTGGATGATGTCGTCCAGAACGTCGGACCAACGAAGCGACCCATCGAATTGCAGGTACTTCGACACGTCCACAGACAGGTTTCCTATCCGGGCCGCGTGGATGACCGCATCCGTCCGGTCCTTCCCGATTCCCCTGAAACGGTCCTCATTGCTGAGCACCCAGGAGAGATCGTCGTCCCAGTTGTGCGGATCCTTCTCCACGGCTTGCTTTCCTGCCCACGTAAGCGCGGAACGCTTGGACAGTCGAAACGTAGCCATAGCTCTCTACCTCTCATGGGTGACCAACGGACACCACATCCGTTGGCTCTCGGCTACGGCATGGAATTCAGGCGTAATGAGGCCCTAGCGCCATGCCGCGCCGTAGTGCATGAGACTGCATTGTCCGTCGGTAAACGGACCAAACAGAGAGGGTAATTGGGGGGGCACCTATAGGTGTGGCTACTCCACGAGGTTTACAACCCGAAGGCAGTCATACCTCTTGCGTGTGTGGGCATGTTTCAGTCCCACTGTGTCCGGACGCCTTCTCAGGCCGGATACCCGTCGTTG
>NZ_JBEXSH010000400.1:0-7959 GCF_040613555.1 Streptomyces sp. NPDC006265 | reverse complement strand
TAAAATCTTGTCGAGGGGGGGCGTAGAGGTGATCGGCGCCAACGTCGCCACGCGTCACGGCCCCCTGGCGCTCCCCGCCGCCGGCGCCGACGGCATCAAGGTGGGCGTGGGCCCCGGCTCGATCTGCACCACCCGCGTGGTGGCCGGCATCGGCGTCCCGCAGGTCACGGCCATCTACGAGGCGTCCCTCGCGGCCCGTCCGGCGGGCATCCCGCTGATCGGCGACGGCGGCCTGCAGTACTCCGGCGACATCGGCAAGGCCCTGGCCGCCGGTGCCGACACGGTGATGCTCGGCAGCCTCCTCGCGGGCTGTGAGGAGTCCCCGGGCGAGCTGCAGTTCATCAACGGCAAGCAGTTCAAGTCGTACCGCGGCATGGGCTCGCTCGGCGCGATGCAGTCCCGTGGCCAGGCCAGGTCGTACTCCAAGGACCGCTACTTCCAGGCCGAGGTCGGCTCCGACGACAAGCTCGTGCCCGAGGGCATCGAGGGCCAGGTGCCCTACCGCGGTCCGCTGGCCAACGTGCTGCACCAGCTCGTCGGCGGTCTGCGCCAGACCATGGGTTACGTGGGCGCCGCCTCCATCGACGAGATGGAGACCAAGGGCCGCTTCGTGCGGATCACCTCCGCGGGCCTCAAGGAGAGCCACCCGCACGACATCCAGATGACGGTCGAGGCGCCGAACTACAGCCGCAGCAAGTAGCGGCCCGGCCTTCCGAGGGCGGCTCCGGGGCATCCGGGGCCGCCCTCGTCGTGCCCGTCGGCGATACTGGAAGACGCTGCAACGCATCAGGGAAAGGCCACAGACGTGACTGAGATCGAGATCGGGCGCGGCAAGCGCGGCCGCCGGGCGTACGCCTTCGACGACATCGCCGTCGTCCCCAGCCGCCGTACGCGGGACCCGAAGGAGGTCTCGATCGCCTGGCAGATCGACGCCTACCGCTTCGAGCTGCCCTTCCTGGCCGCCCCCATGGACTCGGTCGTCTCCCCGGCCACCGCGATCCGGATCGGCGAGCTCGGCGGCCTCGGCGTGCTGAACCTCGAGGGCCTGTGGACGCGCCACGAGGACCCGCAGCCGCTGCTCGACGAGATCGCCGGGCTGGACTCGGAGACCGCGACCCGCCGTCTGCAGGAGATCTACGCGGCTCCCATCAAGGAGGAGCTGATCGGGCAGCGCATCAAGGAGGTGCGCGACTCCGGCGTCGTCACCGCCGCCGCGCTCTCCCCACAGCGCACCGCCCAGTTCTCCAAGGCCGTCGTGGACGCGGGCGTGGACATCTTCGTCATCCGCGGTACGACGGTCTCGGCGGAGCACGTCTCCGGCGCGCACGAGCCGCTGAACCTGAAGCAGTTCATCTACGAGCTGGACGTACCGGTGATCGTCGGCGGCTGCGCCACCTACACGGCGGCCCTGCACCTGATGCGCACCGGCGCGGCCGGTGTGCTGGTCGGCTTCGGCGGCGGCGCGGCGCACACCACGCGCAACGTGCTCGGCATCCAGGTCCCGATGGCCACGGCGGTCGCGGACGTGGCCGCCGCCCGCCGTGACTACATGGACGAGTCCGGCGGCCGGTACGTGCACGTGATCGCCGACGGCGGTGTCGGCTGGTCCGGCGACCTGCCCAAGGCGATCGCCTGCGGCGCCGACGCGGTCATGATGGGCTCCCCGCTCGCGCGCGCGACCGACGGTCCGGGCAAGGGAAACCACTGGGGCATGGAAGCCGTGAACGAGGAGCTGCCACGCGGCAAGAAGGTCGACCTCGGCACGGTCGGGACCATCGAGGAGATCCTCACCGGCCCGTCCCACACCCCCGACGGCTCGATGAACCTCTTCGGCGCCCTGCGCCGTGCCATGGCCACCACCGGCTACAGCGAGCTGAAGGAGTTCCAGCGCGTCGAGGTGACGGTGGCGGACTCGCAGCACCGGCGGTAGGCCGCCCGAAAACGCGGAAGGTCCGGTCACCCCGGGTGGGGTGACCGGCCTTTTCTCATGTGCTGCGCGGTGCCCGGGTCGGCCCCGTCACAGTCGGTGGGCCGCCCCCGTGGGCGCGGCGCCCCGCGTGTCGAGCAGCAGCTGGGCCTTCACCGACAGGCCCTGGAGGTCGTACGTGCGGTGGTGCTGGAGCAGGATGGTCAGGTCCGCGTCGGCGGCCGCCTCGTAGAGGGAGTCGGCGCGGGGGATGGGGCGGTCGAGGACGCTCCAGGTGGGGACGTGGGGGTCGTGGTAGCTGACCGAGGCACCCAGTTCCATCAGGCGCAGGGCGATCTCCTGGGCGGGCGTGCCCTGGAGGTCGGCGAGGTCGGGCTTGTAGGTGACGCCGAGAAGGAGCACGCGGGCGCCCCGGGCCGACTTGCCGTGTTCGTTGAGGAGCGTGGCGGCGCGCTGGACGACGTAGCCCGGCATGCGGTTGTTGACCTCCTGGGCCAGTTCCACCATGCGCAGGCCGCGGCCGCCGCCGGTGGTCATGTCCTGGGGGACGGAGTGGCCGCCGACGCCGGGGCCGGGGCGGAAGGCCTGGAAGCCGAACGGCTTGGTCTCCGCGCAGCGGATGACGTCCCACAGGTCGACGCCCAGGTCGTTGCAGAGGACGGCCATCTCGTTGACCAGGGCGATGTTCACGTGCCGGTAGTTGGTCTCCAGCAGCTGCACGGTCTCCGCCTCGCGGGGTCCACGCGCGCGTACCACCTTGTCGGTCAGTCGTCCGTGGAACGCCGCGGCCGACTCGGTGCAGGCCGGGGTGAGGCCGCCGATGACCTTGGGGGTGCCGGCCGGCGTGACGTCGCGGTTGCCGGGGTCGACGCGGCTGGGGGAGTACGCGAGGTGGAAGTCGCGGCCCGCGCGCAGTCCGGAGCCCTCTTCGAGGAGCGGACGCAGGAATTCCTCGGTGGTCCCCGGGTACACAGGCGACTCCAGGATCACCGTGGTGTGCGGCCGCAGATGGGCGGCCAGGGTACGGGCGGCCCCTTCCAGCTGGCTCAGGTCGAGCCCGCCGTCCGCTCCCCGCGGGGTCGGCGCGCAGATGACCGCCGTGCGCACCCGGCCGAGCTCGGCCGGGTCGGTGGTCGGCCGGAAGCCCCCCGAGAGCATCCGGCGCAGCTCGGCGGGGCTGAGCGAGCCCGCCTCGGGTCCGGTCCGGTAGCCGATGGTGGAGATGCCTGCGGCGACTGCGGCCTGGGCCAGGGGCAGGCCGTACGCGCCGAGTCCGATGACGGCGAGATCTGCGGGCATGGCGTGGCCGTCCTTCCCGATAGCCGAAGTGGGACAGGTACGCAAGCCCTGTGGACAGGACGGGCGAGCGCAATGTCAGACTAGGAGTAAATATGACCGATATGCGGGATTGTCCGGCCGAGTTTCGGTGAGTGTTCCGTGAGCGTTGTCCACAGGCTGGGGGCCCGTGGTGGCTGAAGTCGGGCAACCCGGTCAGAATCTGGGCAGGGGGATACGGACGGGGCTTCACCCGACGGGTGCGGCCCGCGCGACCGATGAGCGGGAGGCAGCGGTGAGGACAGCGACACTCGGACCGGCGCAGCGCGCCGAGTCACTCGCATCTATGGCCGAGCGCGAGCTGGACGTGCTGGTCGTGGGTGCGGGCGTGGTCGGAGCGGGCACCGCGCTCGACGCCATGACTCGGGGCCTGTCCACAGGTCTGGTCGAGGCGCGTGACTGGGCATCCGGCACCTCCAGCCGGTCCAGCAAGCTCATCCACGGCGGCCTGCGCTATCTGGAGATGCTCGACTTCACGCTCGTCCGCGAGGCCCTGAAGGAGCGCGGCCTGCTGCTGGAGCGGCTCGCCCCGCATCTGGTGAAGCCCGTGCCGTTCCTGTACCCGTTGCAGCACAAGGGCTGGGAGCGGCTGTACGCGGGTTCGGGCGTCGCCATGTACGACGCCATGTCCATGGCCCGCGGCCACGGCCGGGGCCTGCCGATGCACCGCCACCTGACACGCTCTCACGCCCTGCGCGTGGCCCCCTGCTTGAAGAAGGACGCCCTGGTCGGGGCGTTGCAGTACTACGACGCACAGATGGACGACGCCCGGTACGTGACGAACCTGGTGCGCACGGCGGTGGCGTACGGCGCCAAGGCCGCCAACCGGGCTCGGGTGACGGGCTTCCTGCGCGAGGGCGAGCGGGTTGTCGGCGCCCGGGTGCAGGACGTCGAGGCGGGCGGCGAGTACGAGATCCGCGCCAAGCAGGTCGTCAACGCCACCGGCGTGTGGACGGACGACACCCAGGCGATGGTCGGGGAGCGCGGCCAGTTCCACGTCCGCGCGTCCAAGGGCATCCACCTGGTCGTGCCGCGCGACCGGATCCACTCCACGACCGGGCTGATCCTGCGCACGGAGAAGTCGGTGCTGTTCGTCATCCCCTGGGGCCGGCATTGGATCGTCGGCACCACGGACACCGACTGGGACCTCGACAAGGCCCACCCGGCCGCGTCCAGCGCGGACATCGACTACCTGCTGGAACATGTGAATTCGGTGCTGGCGGTGCCGCTCACCAGGGACGACGTCCAGGGCGTGTACGCGGGCCTGCGGCCGTTGCTCGCCGGCGAGTCCGACGCGACCAGCAAGCTGTCCCGCGAGCACACCGTGGCGCATCCGGTGCCCGGGCTGGTCGTCGTGGCGGGCGGCAAGTACACGACGTACCGGGTCATGGCCAAGGACGCGGTGGACGCGGCGGTGCACGGGCTCGACATGCGCGTCGCCGAGTGCGTCACCGAGGACGTGCCGCTGCTGGGCGCCGAGGGCTACCGGGCGCTGTGGAACGCGCGGGCGCGGATGGCCGCCCGGACCGGGCTCCATGTGGTGCGGGTCGAGCACCTGCTGAACCGCTACGGGGCGATGACCGAGGAGCTCCTCGAACTCATCGCCGAGGACCCGTCGCTGGGCGAGCCCCTGGCCGCGGCCGACGACTATCTGCGCGCCGAGATCGTGTACGCGGCCTCCCACGAGGGGGCGCGGCATCTGGACGACGCGCTGACCCGGCGGACGCGCATCTCGATCGAGACCTTCGACCGGGGCGCCCGCAGCGCACGCGACGCCGCGCAGCTGATGGCGTCGGTGCTCGGCTGGGACAAGGACCAGATCGAGCGCGAGGTCGAGCACTACCAGAAGCGGGTGGAGGCCGAGCGGGAGTCACAGCGGCAGCCTGATGACCTGACGGCGGACGCTGCGCGGCTGGGGGCGCCGGACATCGTGCCGTTGTAAAGGCGGCGGCAGGGCTCCTTCGGACATCACTCGAACGAGTGCCGGGAAGTGGGATCTTCGTTCGGGGGCGGGTCGTTCTACGAGGTGCGGGGGCAGAACTCGGCGGCGAGCATCGCGGGCTCGAGATCGGGATCTGCAATCGCGTCCGTGTTCACGCGGAAGGTGAGGACACGACGGCCGTCGACGGTGGCCGCGGTGCGCACATAGCTGCCGGATATGTGCCCGTTGTGTCCCCACACCCTCGTGCCGCACGGAAGTTTCTCGGGAAACAGCCCCATGCCGTACGCGCCGTGTGCGGTACGGGTGTCGAGCATCTCGCGCAGCCAGTGCGGGGGCAGCAGCCGACCGCTGAGCAGGGCCGCGTAGAAGCGGTCCAGGTCGGCGAGCGTGGACACCAACTCGCCCGCGGCTCCGGCCACCCGCGGGTCGAGTGCGGTGACGTCGGTGCCGTCGGCGGTGTAGGCGCGGCCGTGCGGTGAGGGCAGCGAGAGTCGGGATCCGGGGAAGGAGGTGCCTGTCAGACGTAGCGGCGTGATGATGCGGCGCTCGGCCTCCGTGGCGTACGCGTGGCCGGTGACCTGCTGGATGACCAGGCCGAGCAGGACGTAGTTGGTGTTCGAGTAGGAGAAGTGGCCGGGTTCGGCCGGGGGGTGGGTGAGGGCGATGCTCAGGGCCTGACGGGGCGTGACGGGCGCGGTCCCGTCGGTGTCCGTGGTGAAGTCGTGCAGGCCGCTGGTGTGGGTGAGCAGGGAGCGCAGGGTCAGCGCGCGGCCGTCGTTGCCGGCTCCTCGCACCAGGCCCGGCAGGTGCTGCTCCACCGTGTCGGACAGCGACAGCCGGTGCTCGGCTGCCAGTTGCAGCACGACCGTCGCTATGAACGTCTTCGTGATGCTGCCGGCCCGGAAGTGGTCCGACCGGGCGATTCCGGGCCCGGCGTCGGCATAGCGGGTGGCGGTGCCCTCCTGGGCGAGCAGGGCCGCGGCAGGGGCCCCGCCCCGCGTCACCAGAAGCGGCAGCACCGCGTCGGTGGGCGGCGGCGAGAGGGCCGACGAGTCGGCCGGCGGCGGCGCGAGGAGCGCGGCGGCCGCAGGCAGCGCCAGCAATGTCCGAAACGGCGGCATGCGGGCTCCTCCCTGGTCAGGGCCCATCATGCAAGGCCGTGTGGGGCGTGCCGCACCCGGGTCTTCGGGGGGCGGGCCCGCGGAGGCTCGCCAGGGGGCCCCTGGGCGCCGGGCACTTGTCGGGTGAGAGACAATGGAGGCTCTGTCAGGGCGGGTTGTATGAGGGGACGCATGTCGGAGGCGGAGCGGGCGGGCACATCTCGTCAGGACACTCGTCAGGACACCAGGGAGCGTCTCCTCGCGGGGCGTTACCGGCTGGGCAAGGTGCTTGGCCGCGGGGGCATGGGAACGGTGTGGCGCGCCGAGGACGAGACGCTGGGGCGGACGGTCGCCGTCAAGGAGCTGCGGTTCCCGACCAACATCGACCAGGAGGAGAAGCGGCGGCTGATCACGCGGACGCTGCGTGAGGCCAAGGCCATCGCGCGGATCCGCAACAACAGCGCCGTGACGGTCTTCGACGTCGTCCAGGAGGACGACCGGCCCTGGATCGTGATGGAGCTCGTCGAGGGCAAGTCGCTCGCCGAGGTCATCCGGGAGGACGGCCTGCTCGAGCCGAAGCGTGCCGCCGAGGTCGGACTCGCCGTCCTGGACGTGCTGCGGTCCGCCCACCGCGAGGGCATCCTGCACCGCGACGTGAAGCCGTCGAACGTCCTGATCTCCGACGACGGCCGGGTCGTGCTCACCGACTTCGGCATCGCCCAGGTCGAGGGCGACCCGTCCATCACCTCGACGGGCATGCTCGTCGGCGCTCCCTCCTACATCTCCCCGGAGCGGGCGCGCGGGCACAAACCGGGCCCGGCGGCCGACCTGTGGTCCCTCGGCGGGCTGCTGTACGCGGCGGTGGAAGGCGCGCCGCCGTACGACAAGGGGTCGGCCATAGCGACTCTCACGGCGGTGATGACCGAGCCGCTGGAGGAGCCGAAGAACGCGGGTCCGCTGAAGGACGTCATCTACGGGCTGCTCACCAAGGACCCCGCACAGCGGCTCGATGACGCGGGTGCCCGGGCGATGCTGAACTCGGTCCTGCACGCGCCCGAGAATCCCGGGCCGGAGCCGATGGACGCCACGAAGGTCGTGCCGCTGCCGGCGCAGCCCGACAGGTCCTCGCGCAAGAAGGGCTCGTCAGGGTCCGGCGGCAAGCGGGGCGAGGAGGCCGGGGAGCGGTTGCGCGGGGCGCTGCGTTCCGTGCGCAAGACCGCCTCGGGCTCGGCTGCCGCGGGAGCTGCCGCCGCGTCTGCCAAGTCCGGCGCCGACGAGGCCTCTTCCGGGTCGGCCGGCACGGTCTCCTCCGGGTCGGACCGTGGTGCGGGCCGGAGCGGGACCGCGGGTGGGTCACCGGCGAAGCCGGGCTCGGGGGCGGACGCCGCCGCCGGTGAGCGCGGTGCGACGGAGACGAAGACGGCCTCCGGGGGGCGGAGTTCGGGATGGCCCGTGGTGCCGCCGCCGGACCTGCCGCCGAGGCCCGTCCCCCGGGCGCCGCTCACCGACGTGGTGCCGCGGCGGACGTTGGTGATCATCGCGGTGGTCGTCGTGCTCGCCGTGATCGGCACCGTGCTCGCCATCGCGCTCAGCGGTGACGACAAGGGCTCGAAGGGGGCCTCCGGCGAAGGCGGCGGGAAGACCGTCGCCACGGC
>NZ_JBEXSH010000399.1:0-7962 GCF_040613555.1 Streptomyces sp. NPDC006265 | reverse complement strand
GAGTGATCTTGTCGGCGTACATGTGGACCTGTCCGGACACGTTGCGCGCGGCGCGGCCGATGGTCTGGATCAGGGGCCTCCGAGATCAGCTGCCCGGTGTCCAGCTCCACGAAGCCGAACTGGCCGCTCTGGTTGCACTCGAGAAACCACCAGAGGCCGTCCTCGTCCTCCGCGAAGTCGAAGGCGGCGTACGCCAGCCCCGCCATCTCGACGTAGTCGTGCACCGACGTGCGGATGCGGTCGGGCACCGGAACCGCCTCCCAGCTGTGCTCGGTGCCGCCGTAGCGTCCGTCCACCTGATCCGGCTCGGCTTTTTTCCGCGCCGCGAACAGCCTGCTGCCGACGCAGGTCAGGCGGATGTCCGCGTGCTTGGGGATGTACCGCTGGAGCAGCGCGGGACCGGCCGCGACACCGGAGAAGTCCGAGTCGGGCCCGATCAGGGTGGTGGGCAGGGCCATCGGGGGTTCACCGGGCGGCGGTCCCGAGGCGGACTTCACCACCACCTCCCCGTACTCCTCGGCGAACTGCCGTGCCAGGCGCGGGAAGGTGGTGATGACCGTCGGCGGTACGGCGAGGCCGCTGAGGTGGGCGGTTCTCAGCTGCCACGGCTTCAGCCGGGCCCGCTCCGCGTCGCGCGGGTGGTTCATCCAGCGCGCGGAAGCCGAGTAGAGCATCCCGAACAGGGCCTGGCGGGTCTCGGCGGTCAGCCATGCGGAGGGCTCGTCCGCGTGCGCGGCCGGCTCGCCGGGCCTGCGCACCCATACGGATCGCAGACCTCCCATGCTGACCACATGCCCGTTCGCCGACAGGAGGCCCTCGAAGTCACCGTGCGTGTAGTGGGCCGACAGCACGGTGTTGACCGGCAGGTCCGCGGGGTCCAGCCGCATGACGGGCACCGCCGCCTCGTGCAGTCTGGTCACGACCAGGTCGGCGGTGACGTCGTCTTTGGCCGTGAGGATCAGTACGGTCATGCCATCACGGGCCTCAGTCGTCGAAGTGCGTCTTGGAGCCTGCGGTGGACGCCGTCGTCCCGACGGCCAGCAGGAGGTCCGGGTCACTGACCGCCGGGCGGCCGTCGGGGAGCACGTTCAACTGGAGTGCATCGTCGAAGCGGTAGGGCGGCACCGCCGTCGGGAGTGACGCGGGTCGCGCGTAGTTGAGCGTGAACGGTCGCACTCGAAGCCTCCGGGTTCGCGCACTGCCCGCATGTGGTGCCACGCGCGTACCCCGCACGAGGACGCATTCCTCACACCTCATCCACATCACCGGCATTACATCGTCCAATTCCTTCACTACTTACACACCGAAAGTGGCGCCGGAATCGTCACAGGGGTACGTCTGAGGCCATGTCGTCCAGGCGGACGGGGGCACTGGGCGGTGGTGGAGCGGCCCGGGTCACTCGCCCTTGCCGCCACCCGGGCGGCCGTTGCCGACGCTCCCCTTGCCCGTCGTGCCCCTGTTCCCGTCCGTGCCCGCTCCCGCGGGGTTCAGGACGACGTCGCCGGGCTTTCCCGGGTCGCCGGATCTGCCCGGCGCGGCCGTGGACCGCGCCAGCCGCTCGGCGCAGTACGCGTCGACCTCGTCCTCGCCGCCGGCCGCGGCGACGAGCCGCTGCCAGGCGGTCGCCCCGAGCACCGCTCCCCGGCCCTCGACGCGTTCGTAGGCGCGGCACTGGGCCGCGGTGTCCGGGGCGGAAGACGGGCCGTCGTCCCGCCCCGGGCCGTCCGAGGGGACCTGCGTGGCCTGGCCGCCCGGCCGGGCGGGGGCGGAGGAGGGCGTCGTCCCGCCGGTGCCGTTCGCGGGCAGGCCCACGGAACCGATGGCCGCGACCGCGACTCCGCCCAGGGCGATGCTGGTGAACACGGCGGCAACCGTGGTCTTCACGGGGCGGCCGGTACGCCCCGGCGCGGGCAGCCGCCAGTCGTCCCGGTGCCGGGTACGCGCTCCGTGCGCTCCCGCGTCGCGGGCTGTCCGGAAGGCGGCCACGGCCCGGCGCTCGGCCCCGGGTCCGGGGTCGTCCGCGCTGAGGGCGGCACTCAGGGCCGTGTGCAGCGCGGTGTCGTCACTCGGGTCCCACGGGCCGTCCGCGGCGTCGCCGGGGTGCACACGTCGACGGCCCGTCGCTCCGCCGCGGCTCAGCCGATCACCCATGTCCGTTGTCCGTTCCTGCCTGAGCTGTTCGTCGGGTCCGCAACGCGGCTGTGGACGCCGGCCTGTCCGACCACTGACGTCGTGACTGACGTCGGCCTTCCAGCGTCTTCGGCGCGTCATCCGTCACACCCTCGCCGGCCTCCGGGTCGAGACTCAGCTGGCGGGCGAGGCGTTTCAGGCCCCGGTACGTGGCGGTACGCACCGCACCGGGGCGCTTGCCGAGGACGCGCGCGGCGGCGGGGCCGTCCAGGCCGACGACGACGCGCAGGAGCACGGCCTCGGCCTGGTCACGCGGCAGCCCGCGGACCAGTTCCAGGGCCCGAGTGGTGGAGATGCTTTCCAGAGCCTGTTCCTGGGTGCTGTGCGGACCGGGCAGATCCAGTACGTCCTGTTCCAGCGCGCCGGGCCGAGGGCGCGATCGCTGGCGGCGCACATGGTCCAGTGCCCGGTGCCGGGCGATGGTGGCCGTCCAGCCGCGGAAGCCGTCCCCGTCTCCCCTGAACCGTCCGAGGTCCCGGGCGATCTGCAACCAGGCGTCGGACGCCACGTCCTCCGCGTCGTCACCCACGAGCCCGCGCAGATAGCCGAGCAGGGCCGGCTGCACGAGCCGGTAGGCGACCGCGAAGGCCGCCTCGTCACCCTGCTGGGCCCGCGCCACGGCCTCGCCCAGCTCGCCGTGGGCCTGCGCATAGCGCGATTGCCGTTCCTGACCCAAGACCGTCCTCGTTCGCACCGGGGTTCATGATGAGTCCGTGCCGGCCGACGCGCCCCGTTCGCTGCGGCAACCTCATGGAGACAAGCGCGCGTACTCACAGAAGTGTCACAGCGCACCAGGCGTCCCTCACATCACACCGGGTCCCGGTGACGTTCGGCGCGGGCCGTGCGCTGTGTGAGTGACCGCCCCGGACCACTCTCCGTGCCGCCCCGTACACCGCGAAGAGGTCGACGACCGGTGCGAGCAGTGGCAGGACCACTTGGAACACAGCCAGATAGCTCAGTCCGCGGCGGGCGAAACGTCCGGCCGCGCCCACTTCGACGACGGCTCCGCGGTGCTTCCACATCGCCTGCAGGGTGCCGTAGCACCACCGATAGCGCTGGCGCCACAACTGCCGCAGCGATGTGGGCACTTCGGTCCAGGCGACGGCCGACTCCTCGTAGACCACCCGCCAGCCGGCACGCCACAGGGCCATCGTCAGGTCGGTGTCCTCGGCGAGGGCCGTCCTCACTGACCCCGCCGACTCCCATGAGAGCGTCGCGACGGAAGGCGCCGATGGCGCCGGGAACGGCCGGCATGCACTCCAGCACCTCGAACATGCGCCGGTCGAGGTTGAAGCCGAAGACGTACTCCAGGTGCTGCCACCGGCCGAGCAGCCCACGGCGGTTGCCGACTTTGGTGTTGCCGCTGACGGCACCGACGGCCGGATGCGCGAGCGGCTGCACGAGCCGGTACAGGGCGTCGGGCTCGAAGACCGTGTCGGCGTCGGCCATCACCACGATGTCGTGGGACGCGTTGGCCAGGCCGGTGTTGAGTGCCGCCGCTTGCCCGAGTTGGGCTGTCAGTCGGAGCCCCGGCGCAGCAGGACGAGTTCCGCGTTCATCTCGGCGAGGAACCGGACGACCACTTCCAGTTCGCCGGGGCTGAACCGGCCCCGGGCCGCCTCGGTGCCCCGGGCCAGGGGCCGGAAGTAGTCGCGGGCCAGGCCCCGGGCCGCGTCGGCGTAGTGCAGGTGCACCACGCGGCGGTCGCCGGCGTCGCGGACCCGGCGGATGTGCCCGGCCCGCTCCAGCCGGTCGAGGCAGGCCGTCACCGCTCCGGACGTGAGGTTGAGCTGCCCCCGCAGACGGCCCGGTGTCATGGGCTCGCCCCCCGCGTCCGGGTCGGAGTCGGCGTCGAGGATCGCGATCAGAGCCTGCATGTCGGTGAGGTGCAGACCCTGCTCCTGGGCGAACTCCCGGGCGATGCGGTTGAACTCGCCGTTCATCCGGCGCAACAGAACGGCGAAGGTCTGCAACCCGGTCGGGTCGTCCGCCGGAAGAGATGCCGTGGGTGCACCGGAGCCGCTCATGCCCCCAGCGTCCGCCGGCGCCGTCTTCGCCTCCGGACGGCCCGGGGCGGGCACGCCGCTCGTCGTCGACGGGCGGGTGCGCATCGACGCCACCTTGAAGGCCGCGGCGGACAGCGACGCGGCCAAGGAGACGGTCGAGCGGCTGCGCGCGGAGGTGCACGCGGTCTCCGGGGCCGACGCGCTGGTCGGCGGGTACACGGCGCAGCAGTACGACACCCAGCAGACCGCGGCCCGGGACCGGACGGTCATCGTGCCGATCGTGCTCGCCGTGATCCTGCTGGTCCTGATGCTGCTGCTGCGTTCCCTGCTCGTGCCGGTGCTGCTGGTCGCGACCGTGGGGCTCAACTTCCTGGCGACGCTGGGGGTGTCGGCGCTGGTCTTCCGGCACCTGCTCGGTTTCAGCGGCACGGACGCGTCGGTGCCGCTGTACGGCTTCGTGTTCCTGGTGGCACTCGGCGTCGACTACAACATCTTCCTCATGTCGCGGGTCCGGGAGGAGGCGCTGGTGCACGGCAACCGGCAGGGGGTGCTGCGCGGGCTGACCACCACCGGCGGGGTGATCACCTCGGCGGGCGTGGTGCTCGCCGCGACGTTCGCGGCCCTGATGGTGATCCCCCTGGCGTTCCCGGTGCAGATCGCGTTCATCGTCGCCTTCGGGGTGCTGCTCGACACGCTCGTGGTGCGCTCCCTGCTGGTGCCCGCGCTGATGATCGACATCGGGCCCCGGGCGTGGTGGCCGAGCGTCCTGGCCCGCCGGAACCCGGACGGGGGCGGCGCCGGTACTCCCTCCGGGTGAAGCGTCCCCGGCACCCGTGTCGTGCATCCGCCCGGGGCCCCGGGCGGGAAGTGTTCGCGTCAGGGCCGGCCGTGACCCGACAGCACGGCGACGGTGTCGGAGAACGGAGGCACGACCATGACGACGGACGGGCAGCGGCTGCACTGCCTGGTCACCGGGGCGTCCGGCTACATCGGCGGGCGCCTGGTGCCGGAACTGCTGCAGGAGGGCCACCGCGTCCGGTGCCTCGCCCGCTCTCCCGGCAAGCTCCGCGACCACCCCTGGGCGGCGCACGCCGAGACGGTCCGGGGGGACGTCACGGACCCCGAGTCGGTCGCCTCCGCGATGCGCGGGGTGGACGTCGCCTACTACCTGGTGCACGCCCTCGGCTCCGGCTCCCGCTTCGAGGACACCGACCGCGCCGCCGCACGGATCTTCGCCGAGCAGGCCCGGGCCGCCGGCGTACGGCGGATCGTGTACCTGGGTGGGCTGACGCCGCGTGACGTACCCGAGGAGGAGCTCTCCCCGCACCTGCGGTCCCGGGCCGAGGTGGGGGAGATCTTCCTCGACTCGCCCGTGCCCGCGACCGTGCTGCGCGCGGCCGTCGTCATCGGCTCGGGCTCGGCGTCGTTCGAGATGCTGCGCTACCTCACCGAGCGCCTGCCCGTCATGGTCACCCCCAGCTGGGTGCACACCCGCACCCAGCCCATCGGCGTACGGGACGTGCTGCGCTACCTCGTCGGTTCGGCCACCATGCCGGACGACGTCGACCGGGCCTTCGACATCGGCGGGCCGGACATCCTCACCTACCGGGACATGATGCTGCGCTACGCCGCCGTCGCCGGGCTTCCGCGGCGGTTCATCGTGCCGGTCCCGGTCCTCACACCACGGCTGTCCAGCCACTGGGTCGGCCTGGTCACCCCGGTGCCCGCCGCCCTGGCCCGGCCGCTGACCGAGTCGCTGCGGCACGAGGTCGTCTGCCACGAGCACGACATCGCCCGGTACGTGCCCGACACCCCGGGCCGGCCGCTGCCGTTCGACGAGGCTCTCGCCCTGGCGCTGCGCCGGGTGCGGGAGGCGCAGGTCTCCACGCGCTGGTCCTCCGCCTCGGTGCCCGGGGCGCCCAGCGACCCGCTGCCCACCGACCCCGACTGGGCGGGCGGCAGCCTCTACCGGGACGAACGGCAGCGGCCGGTCGACGCGTCCCGGGCGGCGCTGTGGAAGGTGATCGAGGGCATCGGCGGCGACAACGGCTGGTACTCCTCCCCGCTGGCCTGGGCGGTCCGGGGTTGGCTGGACCGGTTCGCGGGCGGGGTCGGGCTGCGCCGCGGACGGCGCGACAGCGAGCGGCTGAGGGTCGGCGACTCGCTGGACTTCTGGCGGGTCGAGGAGATCGAACCGGGCCATCTGCTGCGGCTGCGCGCCGAGATGCGGCTGCCCGGACTCGCCTGGCTGGAGATGTACGCCGAGACCGACGACGCGGGCGGCACCCGCTACCGGCAGCGCGCCCTGTTCCACCCGCGCGGCCTGCTGGGCCACGCCTACTGGTGGAGCGTCGCCCCGTTCCACTCCGCCGTCTTCGGCGGCATGGCGCGCAACATCGCGCGGGCGGCGTCCGAGGGCACGGGCGGGCGGGCGTCGCGCATCCGACGGGCCCGTGAGCGGCGAAGTGTCCGGGAGCAACGAACGGAATCCGCACCACCGCACCAGGAGTGACGCCATGACCGTCGCGGTCGTCCTGTTCACCTCGGACCTGCGTCTGCACGACCATCCGCCCCTGCACGCGGCGCTGAAGACGGCCGACGAGGTGGTGCCCCTGTTCGTCCGCGACCCCGCCGTCCACGCCGTCGGATTCGACGTGCCCAACCGGGCCGCCTTCCTCGCCGACTGCCTGGCCGACCTCGACTCCTCGCTGCGCCGGCGCGGCGGGCGGCTGGTCGTGCGCACCGGGCCGGTCGACCGGGAGGTCCGCGCGGTCGCCGCCGCGTGCGGGGCCACGCAGGTGCACATGGCGGCGGGGGTCACCGGCTTCGCCCACCGCCGTGAGGAGCGGCTGCGCAAGGAACTCGACGCCGGCGGTGTCGCGCTGCGGGTGCACGACCGTGTGGTCACCGCCGTGGCGCCGGGGGGCGTGACGCCGACGGGCTCGGACCACTTCGCCGTGTTCACGCCGTATATGCGCCGCTGGTCCAAGGAGCCGCTGCGCGACCCCCTGCCCGCGCCGCGCGCGGTGCGAGTCCCCGAGGCGGTGCGCGGCGAGGAGCTTCCGTCCCGCGCCGGGGTGGCGGGCGTGTCGGCGGATCTCCCGGCCGGTGGCGAGTCGGCGGGGCGCGACAGGGTCGCGCGGTGGGCGGACACCAGCCTGGCCCGGTACGAGGAACGGCACGACGACCTGGCCGGTGACGCGACCTCACGCCTGTCGCCGTACCTCCACTTCGGGGCGCTGTCGCCGGTGGAGGTGGTCCGGCGGGCCCGGGCGAAGGGCGGCGCCGGGGCGGAGGCGTTCGTCCGGCAGCTGTGCTGGCGCGACTTCCATCACCAGGTCCTCGCGGCCCGGCCCGAGTCGTCGGTCCGGGACTACCGCTCCCGGGGCGACCGGTGGCGCGGCGAGGAGGAGGCCGCCGAGGAGATCGCCGCGTGGCGGGAGGGCCGCACCGGCTACCCGGTGGTCGACGCGGGCATGCGCCAGTTGCGCCACGAGGGCTGGATGCACAACCGGGCCCGGCTGCTGGTGGCCAGCTTCCTGACCAAGACGCTGTACGTGGACTGGCGGATCGGCGCGCGGCACTTCCTGCGGTTCCTGGTCGACGGCGACCTCGTCAACAACCAGCTCAACTGGCAGTGGGTTGCCGGAACCGGCACCGACACCCGCCCCCACCGTGTCCTCAACCCCGTCCTCCAGGGC
The DNA here is from genome assembly GCF_040613555.1 of Streptomyces sp. NPDC006265. Lineage (NCBI taxonomy): Bacteria > Bacillati > Actinomycetota > Actinomycetes > Kitasatosporales > Streptomycetaceae > Streptomyces > Streptomyces sp. NPDC006265. Next base: position 65 of record NZ_JBEXSH010000399.1, on the reverse strand, counting down.
AAGCGCTACGACCCGGACGGCACCTACGTACGCCGTTGGGGCGGGCTGCCGGTACGGCGCGTGGC
>NZ_JBEXSH010000398.1:0-7963 GCF_040613555.1 Streptomyces sp. NPDC006265 | reverse complement strand
CCCGGGCCTGAAGCCGGCCCGGGACACTTCCCATTTACGTGGGCTGCGGAACTAAGAGTTGAGAGCCTTCTGTATTGCGGTATTGAAGTCGGCGACCGACATGGGCGTGTTCTTGCCGTCGCTGCCGGTGATCTTCTTTCCGTCCATGACCAGTGACGGCGTGCCCTGGAAGTCGTACTTGGCGCCGTCGGCGTCGAACTTCTTGCTCATGACCAGCGCCCACTTGTCGTAGGTGCCGTCCTTCACAGCCGTCTGGAACTTCTTGTTGCCCTTCAGGTCGTCGACAGAATTCGCCACCTCGATCAGGTAGTCGTCATCCTTGAACTTGTCCTCGGTCTCTTCGGGGTGGTATTTCGTAGAGTAAAGCGCGGTCTTGTACTTGAGGAAGGCCTCGGGGCTGACATTCAGGGCGGCACCCAGCGCGCTGAGTGCGTTCTTGGAGCCCACTCCCGGAACGTTGTTGTCGATGAACGTCGCGCCGACGAACTGGAGTTTGTACTTGCCGTTCTCGACGTCCTTGTCGACGGTTGAGCCGACGGTCTGCTCGAACTGGGCGCAGGCCGGGCAGCGCGGGTCCTCGTACATGACCAGAGTCTTCTTGGCGCTGTCCTTGCCGATGACGACAGTGGTGCCGTCCTTGCCCGTGCTGTGGGCCGGCTTGACGAGCTTGGCGTTCTTCGCGGCCTCCCAGCCATCGGGCTTGTTGGCCTGGACGATCGCGTAACCTACGCCGCCCGCCGCCGCCAGGACGCCGACGATCGAGAGGGCGACGATGATCTGCCGCCTGACCTTCGCCCGCCTAGCCTCGCGCTCGCGCTCCGCGCGCAGTCGCTCTCGGGCCGCCGTCTTCGCCGCCTGGCTGTTCCGCTTGCTCATGTTGGTGATCTCCATGGGACGAGCACACAGATGTGTGCGGGATACGTATGGGTGGGCTGTCGTGCTCAGGTGCTGTTCACGCGCAGGTGAAGGCGGGTGAGCACGGCGGTCCACGCCGTCCCAGGGAGTGCACGAGGAGGAGGCTGCGGGCCAAGGTCGCACGGTGGGCGGGGCGGGGCAGGCGGCGGACCGGAGCGGTCCGGCGCACGGTCACCGCAGCGACCGCCAGCAGCAGCGGACGGAAGGTGGTGGCCGTCACCGCCCGCAGTAGCTGGGCCAGGGCCCGCGCGCCGCGACGCAGCCAAACAGCGGCGGCGAGGCCCACCCCGACGTGCGCGCCGAGCAGCAGCCAGGCGCTGGCCGGGTCGGCATGGGCGATCACGGCCGCGAGCCGGTCGGTGCCGGTGGCCCCGGCCATCCTGGCCAGGGGAGTGCCGACCTCGCCGCCCCCGCACAGCACGTCCAGGCCGACCGAGCGCAGCGGGCCCGCCACCGGGCCTCCCGCCCGGCCGTAACAGGCGTGCTGGCCCGTGGTGAACACCGTGTCGGCGGCCAGTTCCAGTGGGATCAGCAGGGCCGCGATCCGCCCGAAGGAGCGCTCGCGGCCCGCCAGGGCGTACGCGATCACGAACACGGCGGTGGCGACCGCGGCCACCGTGCTCACCGGCAGCGGGGCCCCGGACAGCAGAACGTGCGACGCGGTGCTGAGCGTCACGACCACGGCTGTGAACAGCGCCGCGCGTACGGCTCTGAGCTGGATCCCGGATATGTCCATAGCGAAAGGAGAGTCTGTCACGGAGACCTGTAGGGGCCCCCTAAAGGGTGCCTGTGAGAGCGGCGGAGCGCCAAGACCGCCTACAGACCCGGAATCCGTCCGTTGCGGAACAGGTCCACGAAGGTCTGGTGGTCGGCACGCGCGCGTGCGCCGTAGCTGTGCGCGAAATCGACCAGCAGGGGGGCGAAGCCCTCCTCGTCGGCCGCGAGCGCCGCGTCGATGGCCCGCTCCGTGGAGAACGGCACCAGGGACTCGCCGGACTGGTCGTCCGCCGCCGAGTGCATGGTGGCCGTCGCCCGGCCGAGATCGGCCACCACCTGGGCGATCTCCTCCGGGTCGTCGATGTCACCCCAGTCGAGGTCCACCGCGTACGGCGAGACCTCGGCGACCAGCTGGCCCGCGCCGTCCAGCTCGGTCCAGCCCAGCCACGGGTCGGCGTGCGCCTGGAGGGCGCGCTGGGAGATGACCGTGCGGTGCCCCTCGTGCTGGAAGTAGCCGCTGATCGCCTGGTCCGTGATGTGCCGGGAGACCGCCGGGGTCTGGGCCTGCTTGATGTAGATCACGACGTCGTTCTCCAGGGCGTCGCTGTGCCCCTCCAGCAGGATGTTGTACGACGGCAGCCCCGCCGAGCCGATGCCGATGCCGCGGCGGCCCACGACGTCCTTCACGCGGTAGGAGTCCGGGCGCGTCAGCGAGCTGTCCGGCAGCGTCTCCAGGTAGCCGTCGAAGGCGGCGAGCACCTTGTAGCGGGTGGCCGCGTCCAGCTCCACCGAGCCGCCGTCCGCCGCGAAACGGCGCTCGAAGTCGCGGATCTCCGTCATCGAGTCCAGCAGGCCGAACCGGGTCAGCGAGCGGGCGTCACGCAGCGCGTCCAGCAGCGGGCCCGCCGCGGTGTCCAGCGTGAACGGCGGCACCTCGTCGCTCTTGGCGCCGGTGGCCAGGGCGTGGATCCGCTCGCGGTAGGCGATCGCGTAGATCCGCACCAGCTCCGTGATCTGCTCGTCGCTGAGCGCCTTCGCGTAGCCGATCAGCGCGAGGGAGGCGGCGAAGCGCTTGAGGTCCCAGGTGAAGGGACCGACGTAGGCCTCGTCGAAGTCGTTGACGTTGAAGATCAGGCGGCCGTTGGCGTCCATGTACGTGCCGAAGTTCTCCGCGTGCAGATCACCGTGGATCCACACGCGCGAGGTGCGCTCGTCCAGGTACGGTCCGCCTCGCTTCTCTTCGTCCAGGTCGTGGTAGAAGAGGCCCGCCGTCCCCCGGTAGAAGGCGAAGGCCGAGGCCGCCATCTTGCGGAACTTCACGCGGAACGCGGCCGGGTCGGCGGCCAGGAGCTCGCCGAAGGCGGTGTCGAAGACGGCAAGGATTTCCTCGCCGCGGTGCTCGTCGTTGAGCTGCGGGAACGACATCGCTGGGTGCCTCCTGGTGCATGCGTTTCAGGGCGGCAGGTCCGCCCTGTGGCTAACGTGCGGCGGCCCGCGGGAGTGCCCGCGAACCCTCGCACGAAGGTACGCGGGTCGGCCCTCCTGGTGTCAGTGCCGAGGCATAGACTTCGACGCTGTCCCCAGACTGTCAGCAGCCTGCCGGACCCCATTGGACCGACGTTCTCCCTGGAGGCCGCAACCGTGTCAAAGCCGCCGTTCACGCACCTGCACGTCCACACCCAGTACTCGCTGCTGGACGGTGCCGCGCGGCTGAAGGACATGTTCAACGCGTGCAACGAGATGGGCATGACGCACATCGCCATGTCCGACCACGGCAACCTCCACGGCGCGTACGACTTCTTCCACACGGCCCAGAAGGCCGGTGTGACCCCGATCATCGGGATCGAGGCCTACGTCGCCCCGGAGTCCCGGCGCAACAAGCGCAAGATCCAGTGGGGCCAGCCGCACCAGAAGCGGGACGACGTCTCCGGTTCCGGTGGTTACACCCACAAGACGATGTGGGCGGTGAACGCGACCGGACTGCACAACATCTTCCGGCTGTCCTCCGACGCGTACGCCGAGGGCTGGCTGCAGAAGTGGCCCCGAATGGACAAGGAGACCATCTCCCAGTGGTCCGAGGGGATCGTCGCCTCCACCGGCTGCCCCTCCGGCGAGGTCCAGACCCGGCTGCGCCTCGGCCACTTCGACGAGGCCCTGAAGGCCGCCGCCGACTACCAGGACATCTTCGGCAAGGACCGCTACTTCCTGGAGCTGATGGACCACGGCATCGAGATCGAGCACCGGGTCCGCGACGGCCTCCTGGAGATCGGCAAGAAGCTCGGCATCCCCCCGCTGGTCACCAACGACTCGCACTACACGTACGCGCACGAGGCGAGCGCCCACGACGCCCTGCTGTGCATCCAGACCGGCAAGAACCTCTCCGACCCCGACCGCTTCCGGTTCGACGGCACCGGCTACTACCTGAAGTCCACGGACGAGATGTACGCCATCGACTCCTCGGACGCCTGGCAGGAGGGCTGCGCCAACACCCGCCTGATCGCCGAGATGGTCGACACCACGGGCATGTTCGAAAAGCGCGACCTCATGCCCAAGTTCGACATCCCCGAGGGGTACACGGAGGTCAGCTGGTTCCGCGAGGAGACCCTGCGCGGCATGCACCGCCGCTTCCCGGACGGCATCCCGGACGACCGCATGAAGCAGGTCGAGTACGAGATGGACACCATCATCTCGATGGGCTTCCCGGGCTACTTCCTCGTGGTCGCCGACTTCATCATGTGGGCCAAGAAGCAGGGCATCGCCGTCGGCCCCGGCCGAGGCTCCGCGGCCGGCTCGATCGTCGCCTACGCCCTCGGCATCACCGACCTCGACCCCATCCCGCACGGCCTGATCTTCGAGCGGTTCCTCAACCCCGAGCGCATTTCCATGCCCGATGTCGACATCGACTTCGACGAGCGCCGGCGCGTCGAGGTGATCCGGTACGTGACGGAGAAGTACGGCGCCGACAAGGTCGCCATGATCGGCACGTACGGCACCATCAAGGCCAAGAACGCGATCAAGGACTCCGCGCGCGTGCTGGGCTACCCGTACGCGATGGGCGACCGCCTCACCAAGGCCATGCCCGCCGACGTCCTCGGCAAGGGCATCAACCTGGACGGCATCACCAACCCCGAGCACCCCCGCTACTCGGAGGCGGGCGAGATCCGGGCGATGTACGAGAACGAGCCGGACGTGAAGAAGGTCATCGACACCGCCAAGGGCGTCGAGGGCCTGGTCCGGCAGATGGGCGTGCACGCCGCCGGCGTGATCATGTCCAGCGAGACCATCACCGACCACGTGCCCGTCTGGGTCAGGCACACGGACAAGGTCACCATCACCCAGTGGGACTACCCGAGCTGCGAGTCGCTCGGCCTGCTGAAGATGGACTTCCTCGGCCTGCGCAACCTGACGATCATGGACGACGCCGTCAAGATGGTGAAGTCCAACAAGGGCGTCGACATCGACCTCCTGAGCCTCCCGCTCGACGACCCCACGACCTTCGAACTGCTCCAGCGCGGCGACACCCTCGGCGTCTTCCAGTTCGACGGCGGCCCCATGCGCTCCCTGCTCCGGCTGATGAAGCCGGACAACTTCGAAGACATCTCCGCCGTGTCGGCCCTGTACCGCCCGGGCCCCATGGGCATGAACTCCCACACGAACTACGCGCTGCGCAAGAACGGCCAGCAGGACATCACGCCCATCCACCCCGAGCTGGAGGAGCCGCTCAGGGAGGTCCTGGACGTCACCCACGGCCTGATCGTCTACCAGGAGCAGGTGCAGAAGGCCGCCCAGATCATCGCCGGCTACTCGCTCGGCGAGGCCGACATCCTGCGCCGTGTGATGGGCAAGAAGAAGCCCGAGGAGCTGGCGAAGAACTTCGTCCTCTTCCAGGAGGGCGCCCGCAAGAAGGGCTTCAGCGACGAGGCCATCCAGGCGCTGTGGGACGTGCTGGTCCCCTTCGCCGGCTACGCGTTCAACAAGGCGCACTCCGCCGCCTACGGACTCGTCTCCTACTGGACGGCGTACCTCAAGGCGAACCACCCCGCCGAGTACATGGCCGCGCTGCTCACGTCCGTGAAGGACGACAAGGACAAGTCGGCCGTCTACCTCAACGAGTGCCGCCGCATGGGCATCAAGGTGCTCCCGCCGGACGTCAACGAGTCGATGTCCAACTTCGCGGCCCAGGGCGACGACGTGATCCTCTTCGGCCTCTCCGCCGTCCGCAACGTCGGTACGAACGTGGTCGAGTCGATCATCAGGTGCCGCAAGGCCAAGGGGAAGTACGTCTCCTTCCCGGACTACCTCGACAAGGTGGAGGCGGTGGTCTGCAACAAGCGCACCACCGAGTCGCTGATCAAGGCCGGCGCCTTCGACGCCATGGGTCACACCCGCAAGGGTCTCACCGCGCACTACGAGCCGATGATCGACAACGTGGTCGCGGTCAAGCGCAAGGAGGCCGAGGGGCAGTTCGACCTCTTCGGCGGCATGGGCGAGGCCGAGACCAGCGAACCGGGCTTCGGACTCGACGTGGAGTTCTCGCCCGACGAGTGGGACAAGACCTATCTGCTCGCCCAGGAGCGGGAGATGCTCGGTCTGTACGTCTCCGACCACCCGCTGTTCGGCCTTGAGCACATCCTGTCCGACAAGGCCGACGCCGGTATCTCCCAGCTGACCGGAGGTGAGCACTCCGACGGGGCGGTCGTCACCATCGGCGGCATCATCTCGGGCCTCCAGCGCAAGATGACCAAGCAGGGCAACGCCTGGGCCATCGCCACCGTCGAGGACCTCGCCGGCTCGATCGAGTGCATGTTCTTCCCCGCGACCTACCAGCTCGTCTCGACCCAACTCGTCGAGGACGCCGTGGTGTTCGTCAAGGGCCGCCTCGACAAGCGGGAGGACATCCCGCGGCTCGTGGCGATGGAGCTGATGGTGCCGGACCTGTCCAACGCGGGCACCAACGCGCCGGTGATCCTCACCATCCCGGCCACCCGGGTCACCCCGCCGCTGGTCAGCCGTCTCGGGGAGGTGCTCAGCCACCACAGGGGTGACAGCGAGGTCCGGATCAAGCTCCAGGGGCCGACCAAGACGACCGTGCTGCGGCTGGACCGGCACCGGGTGAAGCCGGACCCGGCCCTCTTCGGCGATCTGAAGGTGCTGCTCGGACCGTCCTGCCTGGCCGGGTGACGCGGGGGTCTCGATGCGCTCGAGGGGCGTACCCGGCATCGGGTACGCCCCTCGAGCGTGTGCGTGGGGTCAACAACCCCTCACGCAGACGTCAGTTGTGGCCGAAGCTGCGCTTTCGCTTGCCGGACGGGGCCATCTCGCCGGGGGTCACCTCGACCTCGGGCTGGGGCTCCGTCTGCGAGGCGGGGCTGCGGTCGGCCCGCTGGCCACGCTCGGTCGGACGCTGCTGCTTACGGTCACGGTTCTTGTTCTTGGCCATGGTGATGCCTCCTGTGGGGGACTAGGGGCCAGGGCCGGGACCAGATTCACACAGGCCGACAACGATCGCATGTCGGACAATTACCGTGCGTGACAGGGGTGGTCGGAGCGGGAAGTCCCGAAACGCCACGCCGAAGATCGAGTTCCGGCCGTTAACCTCCGCGCCGTCGGGCAGACTCGAAGCAAGCCCGAAGCAAACCTCCTGGGAAGAGGGTGAGTCGCGTGGACCGCTGCATCGTCCTGGTGGACGCTGGGTATCTGCTGGGAGCCGCGGCGAGTCTCCTCGCCGGGGAGCCCTCGCGCTCCCGCATCACCGTCGACCACACCGCCCTCATCCAGGGGCTGCGCGAACGCGCCGAATCCGACACCCAGCAGCCGCTGCTGCGCATCTACTGGTTCGACGGCGCCCCCGACCGCGTCCCGCAGCCCGAGCACCGCAGGCTGCGGGTGATGCCCCGGGTCACCGTCCGGCTCGGCGCCCTGACCCGCAGCGACGGCCGCTGGGCGCAGAAGGGCGTGGACGCCGCGATGCACGCCGAGCTCACCGAACTGGCCCGCAACCGCGCCTGCTCCGACGTCGTCCTCGTCACCGGCGACGGCGATCTGCTGCCCGGCATGATGGCCGCCAAGGAGCACGGTGTCGCCGTCCACCTGTGGGCCGTCCAGGCCGCCGACGGCGACTACAACCAGTCCGAGGACCTGGTCGCCGAGGCCGACGAGCGGCGCGTCCTGGACCGCACGTGGATCACCAAGGCCGTCCGTGCCAAGGACTACACCGGGGTGTGCGCGCCGCAGCCCGCGCCCCGGCCCGAGATCGCCGCGATCCTCTCCGCGCCGCTGCCCGAGTCCGCGCTCGGCGCCCCGGCCGAACGGCCCGCCCCGCAGCCCCGCC
>NZ_JBEXSH010000397.1:0-7965 GCF_040613555.1 Streptomyces sp. NPDC006265 | reverse complement strand
CACACTGCGTGCGGCCGCCCTGTCCTACGGCGACCGCGAGGTGTGGAGCGGTCTCGACCTCGACGTAAGGCCCGGCGAGTTCCTGGCCGTGCTGGGCCCGAACGGTGCGGGCAAGACCAGTTTCGTCCGGTCGCTGCTGGGCCGTCAGCCGCTGTCCGCCGGCACACTGACGGTCCTCGGCCGCCCCGCGCGTGAGGCCGCCCGGCACATCGGCTACGTCCCGCAGCAGGCGGCGCTGTCCGCACAGGCCATGCTGCGCGCCCGCGACCTCGTCCGGTTCGGCATCGACGGCCACCGCTTCGGGCCGCGGCTGCGCACCGGCGAAATCCGCCGCCGGGTGGACGAGATCCTCGAGTCGGTCGGCGCCTCGGCCTACGCCGACGTCCCGCTCGGGATGCTCTCCGGCGGCGAGCGGCAGCGCGTGCGCATCGGGCAGGCCCTGGCGACCGACCCCCGCCTGCTGCTGTGCGACGAGCCGTTGCTGTCGCTCGACCTGAACCACCAGCGGGCCGTCACCGGGCTGATCGACGCCCGGCGCCGCTCCCACGGCACGGCGGTGGTGTTCGTGACGCACGAGATCAACCCGGTGCTGGGCCTGGCCGACCGGGTGCTGTACCTGGCCCGCGGCGGCCACCGGGTCGGCACCCCCGACGAGGTGCTGACCTCCGAGTCGCTGTCCCGCCTCTACGGCACCCAGGTCGACGTGGTGCGCGTCCGGGGCCGGGTGGTCGTCGCGGGGGCACCCGACGAGACGGCCGGCCCGCCGCACCACCCCGCCCACGAGACGGACGGGGTGCGCGCATGACACTCGCCGACGGGATCTGGCACCAGATCTTCGACTTCACCGACTACGGCCAACTCCTCCTTCTGGTCCGCAACTCCCTCGTCGCGGGCGTCGCGCTCGGCCTGGTGGGCGGGCTGGCCGGCGTGTTCGTCCTGATGCGAGACCTGCCGTTCGCGGTGCACGGCATCAGCGAACTGTCCTTCGCCGGCGCCTCGGCGGCACTGCTGCTGGACGCGAACGTCGTGGCGGGCTCCATCGCCGGTTCACTCCTCGCGGCCGGTGCCATCGGCGTCCTCGGGACACGGGCGCGGGACCGCAACTCGGTGATCGGCATCATCATGCCGTTCGGCCTGGGACTCGGCGTGCTCTTCCTCGCCCTCTACAAGGGCCGGGCGGCCAACAAGTTCGGGCTGCTCACCGGCCAGATCGTCGCCGTGGACACCCCGCAGACGACATGGCTGCTCGGCACGTCCGTCCTGGTGCTGGCCGCCCTGGCGGTGATGTGGCGCCCGCTCACCTTCGCCAGCGCGGATCCGGACGTGGCTCAGGCCCGCGGGGTGCCGGTGCGTACGCTGTCCTTCGCGTTCATGCTGGTGCTCGGGCTCGCGGTCGCCCTGTCGGTGCAGATCGTCGGCGCGCTGCTGGTGCTCTCCCTGGTCGTCACCCCGGCCGCGGCGGCCGCCCGCGTCACCGCGTCGCCGGTGCTGCTGCCCGTGCTGAGCGTGCTGTTCGCCGTGGTCTCCATCGAGGGCGGCATCCTGCTCGCCCTGGGCGGCAGCATCCCCATCAGCCCCTACGTCACGACGATCTCCTTCACGGTCTACGCGGTGTGCCGGGTGGCCGGGCGGTACCGGAGCCGGCGGTGGGGAGCGCGGCGCACGGCGGTGCGAGCGGCCTGAGCGGCAGCCCTCACCGTTCGAAGACGACCCGCCCGTCGAAGACCGTGAGATCCACCTGCACCTGGGTGATCTCGTGCGGGTCGAGGCCCAGCAACGGCCGGTCCAGGACGCACAGATCGGCGGCCAGGCCCGGTGCGAGGGTGCCCTTGAAGTCGTCGGCGAAGTCCTGCCAGGCGGCGGTGGACGTGTAGGCGCGCAGCGCGTCGGCGAGGGGTACGCACTGCTCGGGACCGCTGGGGCGGCCGCTGGCCTTGGACTCGCGCAGCATCATGGAGGCCACGCCCTGGCGCCAGTCGGGTTCGGTGATGGGAGCGTCGGAGCTGGCGCAGACCCGCACCCCGGCGTCGAGCGCGGAGCGCACCGGCCACTGGTAGGCGGACCGTTCGGGACCGACGACCTCGTCCATCAGGTCGGAGATGGTCCACTTGATGGCCGGGTTCATGTTGACGCCGTAACCGTGCGCGGCGAGCTTGGTCAGGCCGGCGGGGCTGATGAAGTCGCCGTGGATGACGTAGTGGCGGGCGTCGGGCCGGGGTGCGGCCGTGTTCGCCGCGAGGAAGGCGTCCACCACGAGGTCGATGGCGCGGTCGCCGGTGACGTGCACGCCGAGCTGGAAGCCGGCCTCGTGGCCGAGCCTGATCATTTCGCGCAGTTCGTGCACCTGGAGAGCGGGGGTGTCGCCGTGCACGCACAGGGCGCCGTGGCCGCCGCCCGGGTACGGCTCGCTCATCCACGCCGTGCGGTTGGGCGGCACACCGTCGGCGAAGATCTTGACGCCGATGGCCCGCAGCAGCCGGGGGTCGGCCGACTCGGGGCGATGCAGTTCGGCCAGTCCCTTGCGGACGTCGTCGGCGGAACCGCCCATCGGGGCGGGCAGGAGCAGGACGCTGACCCGGGCCTGGAGTTCGCCGCTCGCCGCGAGGTCGGCGTAGGCGGTCCAGTTGTCGGTGCTCAGGCCACCGAAGAGGGAGCCGGCCCCGCCGGGGCCGAGGCCGGGCTCGGTGTAGCTGGTGATGCCCCGGGAGTGCAGCTCGCGGATCACGCCCTGGATGGCCTGGCGGCGCTGTGCGGGTGTCGGGGCGGGTAGTTCGGCCTGGACGAGCCGGCCGGCGGACTCGCGCAGGATGCCGGTGGGCCGGCCGTCGGGGTCGTGGTCGATGACGCCGCCGGGCGGGGCCGGGGTGTCCGCGTCGATGCCGCAGCGGCGCAGGGCTTCGGAGTTGACCCACACCATGTGCGACGAGAAGTCGGTCAGGCAGACCGGGTGATCGGGCGCCACCGCGTCCAGGTCACGCCGGTGCGGGAAGCGGCCCGGGTCGGCCAGGCACTCGGCGAGGTAGCCGGCGTCCCAGCCCAGGCCGACGATCCACTCGCCCTCCGGTGCCTCCAGTGCCGCCCGGCCGACCGCTGCGGCGATGTCGGCGAGGGAACGCACCGCCGGGTGGCCGACGTCGAGGGCGAACGGCGGTTTCGTCATGCCGTAGGCGGCTCCGTGCAGATGCGAGTCGTTGATGCCGGGCAGCACGGTCCGGCCGCCCAGCTCGACGATCCGGGTGCCGGACCCGGCCAGGGCGCGCATCTCCGTGTCGCTGCCGACGGCCAGGATGTCCCGGCCGCGCACGGCGACGCCCTCGGCGACGGTGAACCCGGCGTCGACGGTCAGGACCTGACCGCCGGTCAGGACGAGGGTGGGAGCGGTGTCGCTCATGGATGACCTCATTTCGGTGGGGTGGGTGGGTCAGCGCCCGGTGCGGGGTGCGAAGTAGGCCAGGGCCGCGCCGGCCACCAGCGCGACGCCCTGTGCCATCTGCTGCCAGAACGTCGGCACGTTCAGCAGGGTCAGGCCGTTCTGCAGTCCGCCGAGGAAGAGCACGCCGAGCAGGACGCCGAGGATGGAACCGGTGCCGCCGGTGAGGGCGACGCCGCCGAGCAGCACCGCGGTGAGGACGGTCAGTTCGAACCCGGCGCCGGAGGTGCCGGCCACCGCACTGTCCAGCACCGATGCCTTGATGGCTCCGGCCAGCGCGGCGGCCACGCCGGTGGCGACGAACAGGGCGAACGGAGTGCGGCGGATGTGGATGCCGGAGAGGTGGGCGGCCTCGCGGTTGACGCCGATGGCGAAGACGTGACGGCCGGCCGGGGTGAGCGTGAGGAACAGGGCGCCCGCGGCCAGTACGAGCGCCGCGATGACGACCGGCGCGGCGATCCCGGCGACGCGGGCCCCGCCGATCCAGGCGAAACCGGAGCCGAAGCCGCTCAGCGGCAGCGGGAACAGTTGCTGCGCCAGACCGCGTACGGCGGTCAGCATGCCGAGGGTGACGATGAACGCGGACAGTCCGAAATAGCAGCACAGGACGCCGTTGACCGCCCCGACCAGCGCCCCTGCGGCGAGGGCCCCGAGCAGGGCGACGGCGGGCGACTGGTGGTGCTGCCCCGCCAGCCAGCCCCCGACCAGCCCGCCGAGGGCGAGCGTGGAGCCGACCGACAGGTCGAGATAGCCGCTGATGACGAGCAGGGCCAGCGGGACGGCGACGATGGCGAGGGTGGCGGCGTCGGTGGCGATGCCGCGCAGGTTGGCCGGGTCGAGGAAGCTGCCCGTGGTCAGCTGGAAGACCAGCACCATCGCGACGAGCACGACGAGGAGCGGGTTGCGGCGTACGGCGGCCAGCCCGCCCGTGGTGATCGGGCGGAGCCGCGGGACGGCCGGGTCGGCGGTGGTCATGCTGCTCCTTCGGCGATCTGGGGGTCGTGAACGGCCGACAGCAGGGCCTGTTCGGTGAGTTCGGTGCCGGAGAGTTCGCCGACGATCCGGCCCCGGGCGACGATCAGGCAGCGGTCGGCGAGCGCCACGATCTCCTCGGGGTCGCTGGAGGCGAACAGCACGGCGGTGCCGCGTTCCTCGGTGAGGGCGGACACCACGCGGTAGATCTCCTGTCGTGCCCCCACGTCGACGCCCTGGGTCGGTTCGTCCAGCAGCAGCACGTCCACCTGCCGGGCCTCGTTGATCCATCGTCCGAGGACGAGTTTCTGCTGGTTGCCGCCGGAGAACGCGGCCGCCGGCAGCCGGGGCCGGGCCGGACGCAGCCCGACCGCCGTGGCCAGCGCGCCGAACACCCGCCGTTCGGAGCGCAACCCCCGTACCCCGAAGCGGGAAAGGGGCCGGACCGAGGGGAGCAGCGCGTTGTCCTGCGCGGTCATCGACGGGAACAGGCCCTGGGCCCGCCGGTCCGCCGGTACGAGCGCGATCCCGGCGGCGAGCGCGTCGGCCGGCCGGGTGGGGGCGACGGGACGGTCGCCGACGCGGATCGTGCCGGCGGTGGCGCGGCGCCTGCCGTAGAGGGTCTCCAGGATACGGGTGCGGCCGGAGCCGATGAGCCCGAACAGACCGACGCGTTCGCCTTCTGCGACGGAGAGGCCGACGGGGCCGAAGCCGGGTCCTCGCAGGGCTTCGGCGACGAGTCGGGGCGGGGCGGGAGGTCGCGGGGACTTCGGTAGGGCTTGCGCCGTCCGTCCCGCGATCGCCTCCACCAGTTCCCGTCGTGTCTGCCCCGCCACCGTCGCGTGGTGGGCGACCCGCCCGTCCCGCAGGACGGTCACCGCGTCCGCGAGCCGTTCCACCTCTCCGAGGAGGTGGGTGACGTAGACGATGGCGAGGCCCTGGGTGCGCAGGTCCTCGACGCGGTGCGCCAGGGCGTCGGTCTCCGCGCCGGACAGGGCGGCGGTCGGTTCGTCGAGGACCAGGACGGCGGCGCTGCGGCTGAGGGCCTTGGCGATCTCCACCAACTGGCGCTGTCCCATGGGAAGATCGCCCACCCGGTCGCGCGGGGAGCACTTCGCGGCCACCCGCTCCAGCAGCCCGGCGGCGACCTCCTCCTGGGCGCGCCGGTCGATGCGGCCGCGCCGGGTCCACTCCTGGCCGAGGAAGATGTTCTCCGCCACGGTCAGAGCCTCGACCACGCTGAGCGTCTGGAAGATGATCGCCACGCCGGACGCGATGGACTCGCGCGGGGTCAGCCGGTTGTACGACGTCCCGCCGACCTCGATGGTTCCGGCGTCGGGCGGGTAGGCGCCGCCCAGGCATTTGATGAGGGTGGATTTGCCGGCGCCGTTGTGGCCGAGCAGGGCGTGCACCTGGCCGGCGGGGACGGTGAGGTCCACACCGTCGAGGGCCCTGACACCGCCGAAGGACTTCGTCAGGCCGCTGATGCGGAGGTTGGTGGTCGTCATGGCGCCCGCCCTAGGCGTTCTGGGCGAGCAGGGAGTCGATCCGGGCGGTGTCGGCGCGCTGGACGAGCGTGATCGGCACCTCGGCGCCGGCGTTCGTCTTTCCGGCGGCGACCGCGCGCGGCACGTCGACGATGGCGGCCGCGATGTCCTTCGGCGCGAGCGCGGCCGAGGCCCGGTAGAACGTGCCCTGCTTGACGGCGAGGAGGGAGGGCGCGGAGCCGTCCTGGCCGCCGACGAAGGTCTTCGCGTCGTCCTTGGCCCGGCCCGCCTGCTGGAGGGCCTTGAACCCGCCGTACGCGGCGGCGTCGGTGACGCCGAGGACGAGGTTGAGGTCGGGGTGCTTGGCGAGGATCGCCCTCGTCTTGGACAGGCCCGTGTCCGGGTCGATGGACTGCTCCCGCGCCACCACGTCGACGCCGGGTGCGGCCTTGGTGAAGGCGTCGATCATGCCCTTGGTGCGTTCGCGGCCCAGCTCGATGGTGCTGTCCGTGAGGAAGGCGATCTTGCCCTTGCCGCCGAGGTGCTCCTGGGCCCACTTCGCCGCGGCCTGGCCGAGCAGGGTGCCGCCCTCGCGGAAGCTGAACCGGATGTCGGCGCTCTGGTGCTCCAGGGAGCCGCCGTAGGTCACCCAGATCAGCCCCGCGTCGAGGGCCGCCTCGGCGATGGGCTCGGCGGCCTCGAACACCATGGGGAAGGACACGATCGCCGGGACCTTGCGGGCGACCCAGGTGTTGAGGTTGGTGGCCTGGGTGTCGGCGCTGGCGTTGTCGCTCGTCGTCAGCAGGGAGATGCCGTGCTGCTTCCCCCGGGCGGTGGAGAGCTTGACCAGCGTGGAATAGAGCGGGAGCTGGGTGAAGGGGTAGTCGAGGCCGATCTTCGTCAGGCGGGTACCGCCCGACCGTGAGGGCTTGGCGGAGGAGGCCGTGCTCTCCGGCGCCGAGCAGCCTGCGGCGGCCAGCGCGGTGGCGGCGGACAGGGCGAGGAAGTGTCTGCGCGAGACGGTGTACGGGGGTGGGGTCATGGCGTGGGCTCTCCGAGGGGCGGGCCCGACTGGAGCGGGCGTCCGGCTGTGCCGAACAGGAAAGCCCCGCAGGGAACGCCGCACCATCCGTACAAATACCGACTGCGGGTAGGGCCGGACTCGGTGAACACCTTGCCGGACACGGACGGCAACCCTATCGTTAGACCCCAAACGACATTGTGCCCGAGCCGCCCGGAGGCTCGCCATGACCAGCCACCACCAGATCGCGGCAGCCGCCCGCATCGGCATGCTCACCCGCGAGCGCGACACCATCTCGGCCTCCGCGCAGGCCCTGTGCGAACTCGCCCGCGCGCTGCCCCTGGACGCGGCGACCCTGCTCTCGATCGACCCGCTGACCGGATCCCACGTCCAGATCGCGAGCATCGGCTACACGGCCGAGGCCTCGCAGGCCCTGGCCGGCGAGTTCGTCGCCACCCCCTGGTACCGGAACGTCGTACGGCGGGAGCTGCCGCCGTCCATCTCGGAAGACGCCGAGGACTCCGAGGACGCCGGTCCGCGCTTCCGGCACGGCTGGTTCTACGCCGAGCGGGTCCGCCCGGCCGGCTTCCGGGACGGCGTCACCGGGGCGCTGCGGCAGCGGGGCCGGCTGGTGGGCCTGGTCCATCTCTCCACGGAGAGCGCGAACGCCTATGACACCGACGCGCGGCGGCTGCTCGCCTCCGTGATCCCCGCCCTGGCCGCCTTCGCCGACCCGCTGGCGCACGCCGGTGACCTGCACGGCCTGGCGGGTGAGGAGGCGGCGTGCCTGGTCACCGGCGACGGCCGCGTCCTCGACCTGCCCGGTCGCGACCGCCCCGGGGTGCTGCGGGAGGAGAGCGGTTTCGGTGCGCTGCTGCACGCCTTCGCCGGCACGGGCGGGCAGCGTCTGCGGCTGCTGTGGCCGGCCGGCGGAGGCTGGCGGCGGGTCGTTCTGCACCGGCATCCGGCCGGACCCTACCTCGCGGCGGACGCGATGCTGGAGCAAGACACGCCCACGGAACTGCACTCCGGGCTCAGCCACCCGGAGCTCGAGG
>NZ_JBEXSH010000396.1:0-7969 GCF_040613555.1 Streptomyces sp. NPDC006265 | reverse complement strand
CCGCCAAGATCTTTGGCGGGACCGGGCCTTCGGACTGTCCGGCCGGGGTTACGCCTTGCGCAGGCGGAACGTGAGGGTGAGGCCCTCGTCGGTGAACGGGGTGCCATAGCCGTCGTCCGCCTCGCCCTGACCGAAGTCGGTCGCCAGGACCTCGTCGGCGATCAGGCGGGCGTGGTCGCTGAGGGCCTCGACCGTCGCCCGGTCCGTGGCCGTCCAGCGCAGTGCGATGCGGTCGGCCACGTCGAGGCCGCTGTTCTTGCGGGCCTCCTGGATCAGGCGGATCGCGTCACGGGCCAGGCCCGCCCGGCGGAGCTCCTCGGTGATCTCCAGGTCCAGCGCGACCGTGGCACCCGAGTCGGAGGCCACCGACCAGCCCTCGCGCGGGGTCTCCGTGATGATGACCTCGTCGGGAGCCAGCGTGACGGTCTCGCCGTCGACCTCGACCGACGCCGTGCCCTCGCGCAGGGCCAGGGACAGGGCGGCGGCGTCCGTGTTCGCGACGGCCTTGGCCACGTCCTGGACGCGCTTGCCGAACCGCTTGCCCAGCGCACGGAAGTTGGCCTTCGCCGTGGTGTCGACCAGGCTGCCGCCGACCTCGCTCAGCGTCGCCAGGGACTCGACGTTCAGCTCCTCCGTGATCTGCGTGCGCAGTTCGGAGTCCAGCGCGTCGAAGCCCGACGCCGCGATGAGGGCGCGCGACAGCGGCTGACGCGTCTTGACGCCCGACTCCGCGCGCGTGGCACGGCCCAGCTCCACCAGGCGGCGCACCAGGACCATTTGCTTCGACAGCTCCGGGTCGATGGCGGAGAGGTCCGCCTTCGGCCAGGACGACAGATGGACCGACTCCGGAGCGCCCGGGGTGACGGGGACGATCAGGTCCTGCCACACCCGCTCGGCGATGAACGGGGTCAGCGGGGCCATCAGCTGGGTGACCGTCTCGACGACCTCGTGCAGCGTGCGCAGGGCCGCCTTGTCGCCCTGCCAGAAGCGGCGACGGGAGCGGCGCACGTACCAGTTGGACAGGTCGTCGACGAACGCGGACAGCAGCTTGCCGGCGCGCTGGGTGTCGTAGGCGTCCAGCGCCTGGGTGACCTGGTCGGTGAGCGCGTGCAGTTCGGACAGCAGCCAGCGGTCCAGGACCGGGCGGTCGGCCGGGGCCGGGTCGGCCTCGGACGGGGCCCAGTTCGTCGTACGGGCGTAGAGGGCCTGGAAGGCCACCGTGTTCCAGTACGTCAGGAGCGTCTTGCGGACGACCTCCTGGATCGTGCCGTGGCCCACGCGGCGGGCCGCCCACGGGGAGCCGCCGGCCGCCATGAACCAACGGACCGCGTCGGCGCCGTGCCGGTCCATGAGCGGGATCGGCTCCA
The DNA here is from genome assembly GCF_040613555.1 of Streptomyces sp. NPDC006265. Lineage (NCBI taxonomy): Bacteria > Bacillati > Actinomycetota > Actinomycetes > Kitasatosporales > Streptomycetaceae > Streptomyces > Streptomyces sp. NPDC006265. Next base: position 6,602 of record NZ_JBEXSH010000396.1, on the reverse strand, counting down.
GGGTGTTACCCAGGTGCTTGGACATCTTGCGGCCGTCCTCGGCCAGGATGTGCCCGAGGCAGACCACGTTCTCGTACGAGGACTTGTCGAAGACGAGCGTGCCGACGGCCATCAGCGTGTAGAACCAGCCGCGGGTCTGGTCGATGGCCTCGCAGATGAACTGCGCCGGGTAGCGGGCCTCGAACAGCTCCTTGTTCTTGTACGGGTAGCCCCACTGCGCGAACGGCATCGAACCCGAGTCGTACCAGGCGTCGATCACCTCGGGCACGCGCGTGGCGGTCTTGCCGCAACCCCCCTGCGGGCAGGCGAAGGTGACCTCGTCGATGAACGGGCGGTGCGGGTCCAGGCCCGACTGGTCCGTGCCGGTCAGCTCCGACAGCTCCGCGAGGGACCCGGTGCAGGTGAGGTGGTCGTCCTCGCAGCGCCAGATCGGCAGCGGGGTGCCCCAGTAGCGGTTGCGGGACAGTGCCCAGTCGATGTTGTTGTTCAGCCAGTCGCCGTAACGGCCGTTCTTGACCGTGTCCGGGAACCAGTTGGTGCCCTCGTTCTCCGCGAGGAGGCGGTCCTTGAGCACCGTGGTGCGGATGTACCAGGAGGGCTGCGCGTAGTAGAGCAGTGCGGTGTGGCAGCGCCAGCAGTGCGGGTAGCTGTGCTCGTACGGGATGTGTTTGAAGAGCAGGCCGCGGTGGTCGAGGTCCTCGGTGAGCTTCTCGTCGGCCTTCTTGAAGAAGACGCCGCCGACGAGGGGGACGTCCTCCTCGAAGGTGCCGTCCGGGCGGACCGGGTTCACGACCGGCAGGCCGTAGGAGCGGCAGACCTTCAGGTCGTCCTCACCGAAGGCGGGGGACTGGTGGACCAGGCCCGTGCCGTCCTCGGTGGTGACGTACTCGGCGTTGACCACGAAGTGGGCCGCCTCGGGGAACTCCACCAGCTCGAACGGGCGCTGGTACGTCCAGCGCTCCATCTCGGCGCCCGTGAACGTCTGGCCGGTGGTCTCCCAGCCCTCGCCGAGGGCCTTGGCGAGGAGCGGCTCGGCGACGACCAGCCTCTCCGAACCTTCCGGGCCCTTCGTCGCGACGACGTAGGTGACCTCGGGGTGGGCGGCGACGGCGGTGTTGGACACCAGGGTCCACGGGGTCGTCGTCCACACCAGGAGCGCGGCCTCGCCGGCGAGCGGGCCGGAGGTGAGCGGGAAGCGGACGAAGACCGACGGGTCGACGACCGTCTCGTAGCCCTGCGCCAGCTCGTGGTCGGACAGGCCCGTGCCGCAGCGCGGGCACCAGGGGGCGACGCGGTGGTCCTGGACCAGCAGGCCCTTGTTGAAGATCTCCTTCAGCGACCACCAGACCGACTCGATGTACTCGGGGTCCATCGTGCGGTAGGGGTCCTGGAGGTCGGTCCAGTAGCCCATGCGGGTCGTGAGCGCCTCGAAGGCGTCCGTGTGCCGGGTCACCGACTCGCGGCACTTCGCGTTGAACTCCGCGATGCCGTACGCCTCGATGTCCTGCTTGCCGGAGAAGCCGAGCTCCTTCTCGACGGCGAGCTCGACCGGGAGGCCGTGGCAGTCCCAGCCGGCCTTGCGGGCCACGTGGTAGCCGCGCATGGTCCGGAAGCGGGGGAAGACGTCCTTGAAGACGCGCGCCTCGATGTGGTGGGCACCGGGCATGCCGTTGGCGGTGGGCGGGCCCTCGTAGAACACCCACTCGGGGCGGCCCTCGGACTGCTCCAGGCTCTTGGCGAAGATCTTCTGCTCGCGCCAGAAGTCGAGCACGGCGTGCTCGAGGGCGGGCAGGTCGACCTGGGCGGGTACCTGGCGATACGTCGGCGATGTCATCAGCGGGCTTCCTCCGGCGGACTTGCTGCCTTCCGTCCGGAGGGACGAGAGCTACGTCTGCCTGCGCCGCCTTCGGCGCGCTCCCGCGGTACCACCCTCCTTGGCCCTCCGGCACGGGGTGTGCGCCGGCGAGCCCCCTCATTGGGGTCGCGATGCCGGGTCTACTGGCCCCTGCGGACCATGGGCGGAGCCCACTGTCCAAGGCGTTCTTCCGGCGGCTCCGGGGTGATCTTCACGTCGCGCTCGCCCCCGGGCTTCCACCGTCCCCGGGTCGCTCTGGGCTGCGTACGCCGCTACTCGTCCCATCCACGCTTTTCGCTCCGCCCAGTGTACGGCTCCGCGCGAACCGCGGCCGACCGGTTTTCGGGCCTGCGGGGGTGGGGTGGCCCGTGGGGTGCGCTGTGGGCGCCGGGTGGGGTGTGAAATGGGTTTGATGACACGAATGGCACGGTATAGGTATTCGGATCCCGGGACGTCCTGCTCGGCGGATTACCGGGCGGGGAGCTGGGCACAACGGATGCAGGTCGCCGCGCGGCGTGCGCGAGGCGGGCGAATCGGGCGGTGTGCCCCGTTGCCGCGGGACTCGAGTCGATTTATCGTCCCAGCACGATTCGCGAGCAAGGTCACAATGTGTGAAGGGGCCGCGGCCATGGTGGCGAAGAAGACCGCCGTACAGCAGCCGGCGTCCGGCAGGTCCGCGGAGGCCTCAGGCGGCGCGGCCAAGGACGTGGGCGGGAAGAAGGCCGCGCAGGGAGGCTCGGCGGGGCGGGCAGCCAAGGAGGGCGGGAGGAAGGCCGCCGGCGGGACGAAGGCGACCGAGAAGAAGACGACCGAGAAGAAGACGACCGAGAAGAAGACGACCGAGAAGAAGACGGCGGCCAGGAAGGCCGTGACCAGGAAGGCCGTGACGAAGGAGGCCGACACCGCGGACGTCGTGACCGAGGAGGCCATGGCCGAGAAGGCGGCGACGGCGGCGACGACAGCGCCCAAGGCGGCAGCGACTCGATCGGCTCCGGCCACCGAGGGCGCGGCCGAGGCACCGGCGGAGAAGGCATCGGCCGGATCGGCCAGGGCGTCGGCGGAGGGGTCACCGGCCAGGGCTTCGGCGAAGAAGGCGCCGGCCAAGGCCTCCGAGCAGAAGGCGTCGGCCAAGGCCTCCACGCAGAAGGCGCCGGCCAAGGCCTCCACGCAGAAGGCGTCGGCCAAGGCCTCCACGCAGAAGGCATCGGCCGAGGCTTCGGCGGATGAGGCGCCGGCCGAGGTGCCGGCGGACAAGGCTCCGGCCGGGAACGCGGGCGGGAAGAAGGCGGCGGCCAGGAAGACCTCCCCGACAGGGAAGGCCACCGGCGAGAAGGCCGCGGCCAGGAAGACGGCCGGCAAGCGGACCGCCGCCAAGAGGACCTCGGCCGAGAAGGCCGCCGGAGGCAAGAGCACCACCAGGAGCGCGGTCGGCAAGGGCGCTGCCCGGGCCGGCGCGGTCACACAGGACACGGCCGCGAGCAGCACGGCCAAGAAGGCGGGTGCGGCCGAGGCCGCTCCGCAGACGGGAGCGACGACGGTGGTTGCGAAGAAGACTCCTGGCACGGCCACGGCGGCGAAGACCGCCGTTCCGAAGGCACGGGTCGCCGCGGCAGACCCCGGTGAGCTGGCGGTACGCCCGGGCGAGGACCCCTGGACGGCGGAGGAGGTCGAGGAGGCCCGGTCCGAGCTGACGTCCGAGGAGACCCGGCTGCGCGAGGAGATCACGTCGTCGGAGCGGTCGCTGGCCGGTCTGATGCGGGATTCCGGGGACGGCGCGGGCGACGACCAGGCGGACACCGGCACCAAGAACATCACCCGTGAGCACGAGCTGGCCCTGGCCGCCAACGCCCGCGAGATGCTCACCCAGACCGAGCGCGCCCTGGAACGCCTGCACGCGGGCACCTACGGCCTGTGTGAGAACTGTGGCAACGCCATCGGCAAAGCGCGCATGCAGGCCTTCCCCCGGGCCACACTCTGCGTGGAGTGCAAGCAGAAGCAGGAGCGCCGGTACTGACCGGCCGCCGAATGCCTCCTGAGCACGTGCGACGTCCGGGGTGTGCCGTACCCTCGTCCTCAGTCAGGCACCTAGGTTGAGGGACTCACGTGGCAGAGGCGGAGCGCATCATCGGTACGCCGGACACACCGGACGCGACCGGGGGCGGCAAGGAGCGGCCCGACTCCGAGGGCACTCCACCCGGTGAGCCCGGCAACGGCCCGGCGGCCGCGCCGGAAGCGTCCGGTACCGGCGAACCGGAGGCCACCGCCGGGCGGCCCCGGGGCAGGCGCCGGATCGCGGTGCTGTTCGCCGTCGCCGCCTTCGCCTACGCCCTCGACCTGATCAGCAAGATGATCGTGGTGGCCAAGCTGGAGCATCACCCGCCCATCGAGATCGTCGGGGACTGGCTGAAGTTCGAGGCGATCCGCAACGCCGGCGCGGCCTTCGGCTTCGGCGAGGCCTTCACCGTGATCTTCACCATGATCGCGGCGGCGGTGATCGTGGTGATCGCCCGCCTCGCCCGCAAGCTCTACAGCCTGCCCTGGGCCATCGCGCTGGGCCTGCTGCTCGGCGGGGCACTGGGCAACCTCACCGACCGGATCTTCCGGGCGCCGGGCGTTCTCGAGGGCGCGGTCGTGGACTTCATCGCGCCCAAGCACTTCGCCGTCTTCAACCTGGCCGACTCGGCGATCGTGTGCGGCGGCATCCTGATCGTGCTGCTGTCGTTCCGGGGCCTCGACCCGGACGGGACCGTCCACAAGGACTGAGCGCGCGTACGGCTCCGTCCGAGCCGTCCGGCATACTCGACGGGTGAGCACGCTTCCCGAGATCCGTACCCTGCCCGTGCCCGACGGCCTGGAGGGCGAGCGCGTCGACGCCGCCATCTCCCGCATGTTCGGCTTCTCCCGTACCAAGGCGGCCGAGCTCGCCGCCGCGGGGAAGGTCACGGTCGACGGGTCGGTGGTCGGCAAGTCGGAGCGCGTGCACGGCGGCGCCTGGCTGGAGGTCGAGATGCCGCAGGCGCCCGCGCCGGTGCAGGTGGTGGCCGAGCCGGTCGAGGGCATGGAGATCGTGCACGACGACGACGACGTCGTCGTGATCGTCAAGCCCGTCGGCGTCGCCGCGCACCCGTCGCCGGGCTGGACCGGGCCGACCGTCATCGGAGGCCTGGCCGCCGCCGGGTACCGGATCTCCACCTCCGGCGCCGCCGAGCGCCAGGGCATCGTGCACCGGCTCGACGTGGGCACCTCGGGCCTCATGGTGGTCGCCAAGTCGGAGCGCGCCTACACCTCGCTCAAGCGCCAGTTCAAGGAGCGCACGGTCGACAAGCGGTACCACACGCTCGTCCAGGGCCACCCCGACCCGACCAGCGGCACCATCGACGCGCCCATCGGCCGGCACCCCCAGCACGACTACAAGTGGGCCGTCACCGCCGAGGGCAAGCCGTCCGTCACGCACTACGACCTCATCGAGGCGTTCCGCGCGGCCTCCCTGCTCGACGTGAAGCTGGAGACCGGCCGCACGCACCAGATCCGCGTCCACATGGCCGCCCACCGGCACCCCTGCGTCGGCGACCTCACCTACGGCGCCGACCCGACGCTCGCCAAGCGCCTCGGCCTGACCCGGCAGTGGCTGCACGCGGTGCGGCTCGGCTTCGAGCACCCCGGGGACGGGCAGTGGGCGGAGTTTTCCTGCGACTACCCGGAGGACCTGCAGAAGGCCCTGGAGCAGGTCCGAGAGGAGACGTACGCGTGAGCACCCCGTACCTGGTGCGGGTCGCCGAGGACGCGGCCGACCGTGAGGCGTGCTTCGCGGTGCGCAAGGAGGTCTTCGTCGGCGAGCAGGCTGTGCCGGAGGACCTGGAGTACGACGCGTACGACGCCGACGCGGTCCATGTGCTGGCGGTCCGCCAGGACGGTGTGCCGCTCGGGACCGGGCGGCTGCTGCACGGGGAGGCAGCCGTGGCGCAGACCGGCGCCGACCCGTCCGTGGGCTCCCTCGGCCGGCTGGCCGTGGCGGAGCCCGCGCGCGGGCTCGGTGTCGGCGCAGCCCTGGTGCGGGCCATCGAGGACGCGGCACGCGCACGCGGGCTCGCGGCCGTGGACCTGCACGCGCAGACGCACGCGCTGGGCTTCTACGAGCGGCTCGGCTACGAGCCCTATGGGCCCGAGTACTTGGAGGCGGGCATTCCGCACCAGGGGATGCGGCGTCCGCTCTAGCCCTCCGAGGGGGTGCTGAAACGGTTTGTCCCGGGAGTCGCGTGGCAGGCTTGAGGTCAGCCGTGTGACCACTTGACCTCCCGGAGCGCTGACCGTGGATCAGTTGGCCCTGCTGTTCGTGCTGCTGCTCGGGGCCGTGATCAGTGTCCCCGTGGGTGACCGGTTCAAGGTGCCCGCCCCGGTGCTGATGACGCTCCTGGGGATAGTCCTCGCGCTGCTGCCGTTCGTACCGAACGTCGAGATCGCGCCGGACCTGATCCTGCCGCTGCTGCTGCCGCCCCTGCTGTACGCCGCCGTGCGGCGCACGTCCTGGCGGCAGTTCGCGGCGAACAAGAGGCCGATCTTCCTGCTGGCCGTGGCCCTGGTGTTCGTCACCATGGCCTGCGTGGCCGCCGTGGCCGACGCGATCGTGCCGGGGCTGCCGCTCGCCGCGGCCTGCGATGGCGCACCCCCGCACCGCCGTATGAACCGGCAGTCCCCGGGCCGCTCCGGACTCCCGCGGCAGGGCCGGTCGGTCCCTGGACGGGACCTG
>NZ_JBEXSH010000395.1:0-7976 GCF_040613555.1 Streptomyces sp. NPDC006265 | reverse complement strand
CCAGCAGGCCCTGCCCGACCCGCTTGCGGGTCATCTGCACGAGCCCCAGCGAGGCATCGCCGTGGGCCTGGCCGGATACGCCGCCCGCCGCCGGCTGCGCGGCGGCGCGGCCCGCGACACACCCGCCGCGCCGCCCCCGCCCTCCCCGGCGCCGGAGGGCGGCACGGCCCCGCCCTGACCCCTCCCGGCACCGCCCCGCCGCGTCGATCCCCCCACTGGAGCTCCCGTGCACCGCACCCGCAAGGCCGCACCCGCAGTCCGCACCGCGCGGCTCGCCTCCTGCGTCCTGCTGGCCACGGCCGCCGCCCTGACCGGCTGCGAACGCGGTTCCTCCGAGAGCGCGGACGAGACCGCGACGGGTGCGAACGGCTGCCCCGCCGTCCACACCCGGGCCCGGGAAGCCGTCGCCCGGGCGGAGCAGACCGACATCGCCTGGGGAGGGCCCACCGGCGGCCCCGAGGCGGTGTCCGGCAAGACCCTGGTCTTCGTCGCCCAGACCATGACGAACCCCGGTGTCGCGGGCGCCGCGAACGGGGTGCGGGACGCCGCGCGGACCATCGGCTGGAACGTCCGGGTGATCGACGGCGGCGGCACCCCGGCAGGCATCCAGGCGGCCATGAGCGAAGCCGTCGCCCTGCGGCCCTCGGGGATCGTCATCGGCGGGTTCGACCCCGACTCGACGGCCCAGCAGGCCGCCCGGGCCAATGCGCAGGGCATCGAGCTCATCGGCTGGCACGCGGTCCCCGAGCCCGGCCCCAGCCGGCAGCCCGACCTCTTCACCAACGTCACCACCCGCGTCCAGGACGTGGCCCGCATCAGCGCGCAGTGGATCATCTCCGACTCCGACGGCCGCGCCGGGGTCGTGCTCATCACCGATGCGTCGATCCCCTTCGCGCGCAACAAGTCCGACCTGATCCGCGAGGAGCTGGCGAGGTGTCAGGGCGTGCGTCTGCTCTCCGTGGAGAACATCCCGATCCCCGACGCCAGCAGCCGCACCCCGCGGGAGATCTCCTCCCTGCTCTCCCGCTTCCAGGACCGCTGGACCCATTCCGTGGCCATCAACGACCTGTACTTCGCCGACGCCGCCCCCGCCTTCCGCGCCGCCGGCGAGAAGGGCTCCGGGCCGCCCTACAACATCGGGGCCGGCGACGGCGACCCGTCCGCCTTCCAGCGCGTCAACAACGAGCAGTACCAGGCCGCGACCGTGCCCGAGCCGCTGTCCCTCCAGGGCTGGCAGATCGTCGACGAGTTCAACCGCGCCTTCTCCGGCCGACCCGACAGCGGATACGTGGCCCCCGTGCACATCGCCACGGCCGACAACAGCGAAGGCGCCTCGACCTGGGACCCGTCGGGCTACCGGGAGGCCTACCGGAAGAGCTGGGGAAAGTGACGGCCGATCAGGCTCCGATCTCTTCACGGAACATGCACGGAACCTCGGAATTCCTTTAGGTTTCAAGCGCTACTGTCGCGTCAGTCGAGTGGCCGCCGGGGGTCGATCCGAGCGGGGCCCGTCCGCGGCGGCCCTCGCTCCCCCCCCCCACGTACAGGAGACTCGGTGTGTACGACGGCGACGTAGTGGTGATCGGCGGTGGTTACGCCGGTGTCCGGCTGGCCAGACGGCTCGACGACACGGCCCGGGTCACGCTGGTGGACCGCAAGGAGGTCTTCTTCCACCGCATCGCCTCCCTGCGCGCCGGAGTGCACCCCGAGTGGACGCACACGCCCTTCATCCCCTACGACCGCCTGCTGCGCCACGGCCGGGTGGCCACCGGCAAGGCCGTCCGCATCGACACCGCCGAGCGGCAGGTCGTCCTCGCCACCGGCGAGCGGCTGCCCTACGACGTGGTCGTGATCGCCAGCGGCGCCGACTACCCCGAGCCGGCCCGCTTCACCGGTACCACCACCGAGGAAGCGGCCAAGTCGTTCGCCGAGCACCAGCGCGGCATCGCCACCGCCGAGCACGTCCTGGTCGTCGGCGGCGGCCCCGGCGGCGTCGAACTCAGCGCCGAGATCCGCCTGGCCCGCCCGGACGCCCGCGTCACCCTCGCCCACTCCGGGCCCGCGCTGCTCGACTCCACGGGCAGCGCCCGACCCGGGCGGAAGGCCCTGGCCTGGCTGGAGTCCCACGACATCGACGTACGGCTCGACTCCTTCATGTCGCCCGGCAACGACTTCGGCACGTACCGCGACGCCCGCGGCGCGATCGTCGAGGCCGACCTGTCCTTCTGGGCGACGGGCACCACCCCCAACACGCTCTGGCTGCGCCTGGCCGGACACGGCGACTGGCTGAACGGGGCCGGGCGTGTGAAGGTCGACCGGACGCTCCGGGTCGAGGGCAGGCTGGACGTGTTCGCCGTCGGCGACGTGAACGACGTCAGCGAACTCAAGATCACCCCCGCCGCCCTCGCCCAGGCGGACATCGCCGCCCACAACATCCGTGCCTATCTGAGTTCCGGCAAACACCGCAGGGAACCGCGCTTCTACCGGCCGATCCAACGCACCCCGCTCATCGTGCCGTTCGGCCCCGCCGACGGACTGACCGTGCTGCCCGTGCCGGGCGGCGAGTCCGCGGTCCTCGGCAGCCGCACCACCACCATCGCCAAGGCGAAGAGCCTCATGACGCCCTATATGCGCCGACAACTCGGTTACACCGCGGCCTGACCCGCACCCGGACCGTCCTCACCACCCACCCCCCTCGTTACCCGCGAGTTCAGCCTGGGGTAGGGTCCCCACCGTTTCCGGCTACCGGCTGATGATGTGCCGGTACAGGGCGTGTCGGAGGGTGGCAAGACGATGGAATCCCAGCGGGGTGACGGCGGACCCGTGGACCTGGACGACACGGGTCTGGAGGCTCTCGCTCCCGAACCGCTGCTGACCAGGGACTACGAGACGCGTCCCGCGCTCGTGTACGAGCGGCTGCGGCAGCAGCACGGCCCGGTCGCGCCGGTCGACCTGCTGGGGGTGCCGGCCTGGCTGGTCCTCGGCTACCGCGAGTCGCTCCAGGTGCTCCAGGACGACGACGGCTGGCCCAAGGGCCTGGAGAACTGGCGGGCCCGCTCCGAGGGCAGGGTGCCGGCCGACTGGCCGCTCGGCCCCTCCCTGGAGGTCAACCACATCCTCATCCAGGGCGGCGCCGGCTACCGGCCGCTGCGCACCGCGTGGGACGCCGCCCTCAAGCCCTTCCAGGACCCCCGCCACCCCCAGGCCAAGCGCCTGAAGGCCGCCGTCACCGCCTACGCCGACGAACTGATCACCCTGGTCGGCCAGGGCGGCAAGACCGGCGTGGCCGACCTGTCCGCGCAGTTCTCCCGGCCGCTGCCGCTGATGGTGGCCAGCCATCTGCTGGGCTTCCCCGGCTCGCAGGGCGACGACGCGCTGATGGACATGTGGCGCGTGCTCGACGCGGGCCCGGACGCCGAGGCAGCCCTGGAGCGCCTGCTGGCGACGCTGGCCGAACTGGCCGCGCTGAAGCTGGAGAAGCCGGGCGACGACTTCCCCTCGTACCTGCTGGCCGCCCACCCGGACCTGTCGCTCGACCACCTCGCCCGCGAGCTGTTCATGCTGCTCGGCATGACCTCCGACCACGTCGGCATCCTCATCTCCAACACCGTCGTGGAGGTGATCTCGGGTGAGGGCAGCGTGCGCGCCAGCCTGTCCGCCGGGATGGTCAGGGAGACCATGAACCGGGTGGTCATGCGCAAGCCGCCGCTGGTCAACTTCGTGCCGCGTTTCGCGGCCCGGGACACCCCGCTCGGCAACTACACCATCCGGGCCGGCGACCCGGCGTGGGTCTCCCCGGGCGCCGCCCACGCCGACCCGCTCTTCGCCGACCACGTCGCCTCGGGCACCGCCATCAGCACCCGGGCCCACCTGTCCTGGGGAGCCGGACCGCGCCAGTGCCCGGCGCGGGAGCTCGCCTCGGCGGTCGCGTCTGCCGGTGTGGGGCGCCTCTTCGAGCGGTTCGACTACCTCGACCTGGCCCTGCCCGCCGACCAACTGCCGTGGCGCTCCTCGCCGTTCATGCGCGGTCTGCGCTCCCTGCCCGTGCACTACGAGCTGGCCTCCGCGCCGCCGCCACGGCCCTGGGCGGAGGAACCCGCGCCGGGGGTGGCCGAGGAGGTGTTGCCGGACCCGTCCGCCCGGCAGCGCTCCTCACTGTGGCGCTATCTGACGGGCCTCATCCGCGGCGGCCGCTGAATCCGGAGGGACCGAGCCGAACGCCCATCCCGCACCGGCGTTCCTCACGGTTCCGGGATGACGCCTTCACGCCGGACGCGTGACAAACGGTGCTGGTGGGCGGCGTGCCCCTCTGGGATGCTCGTATCAGATCCCGGGACAGGGCGCGAGGGCCCGCGGGGGCCGGGCAGGTACACCTCGATGACCTGCCCGGCCGTTCTTCCTGGCGGCCTTCATCCTGATCGAGCGGCGTTCGAAACAGCCCATCACGCCGCTGCACATGTTCGCCGACCGCAACCGCGCGGGCACCTACGGCATCATGCTGTGCCTGGCCGCCGCCATATTCGGCATGTTCTTCTTCCTCACGCTCTTCGTGCAGAACGTGCTCGGGTTCAGCCCGCTCGCGGCCGGACTGGCCTTCCTGCCGGTCAGCGCGGTCATCGCCATCGGCGCCGGCTTGGCCTCACGGTTCCTGCCCGTCTACGGGCCCAAACCGTTCATGGTGGTCGGCGCGACCCTGGCGGCGGCGGGCCTGGCCTGGCTGACCCTGACCGACGTTCACTCCACCTACGCGGGCAGCGTCCTCGGCCCGATGCTCGTCTTCAGCCTGGGCATGGGCATGGAGTTCGTGTCCCTGACCCTCATGGCGCTGTCCAACGTGCCCACCCCGGAGACCGGGGCGGCCTCGGGACTCCTGAACGCCACCCAGCAGGTCGGCGGCTCCCTGGGCCTGTCCATCCTGGTGACGATGTACGGCACGGCCAGCGCCAACGAGGCGGACGAGCAGGTCCCGGGCTTCCTCCAGCAGGCGACCCCGGCCGAACGCACCCGGTTCGAACGCACCGGGCAACTGCCCAAGCCCTGGTCCGACGAGATCCTCACCGCCGGAGTGTCGGCCGCCTTCATCATGGCGGCGGTCTTCACCGCGGTCGCCGCGCTGATCGCGCTGGTCGTCATCCAGGTCCGCCCCTCCGACCTGGAACGTCTCAAGGGAGGAGCGGGCCCCGGCCCGATGTGAGGCCCGCCCCCGGACCCCTCGGGCCCGCTACGAGCCGATCCGCGCCGCGATGACCGGCGCCAGCCGGTCGGCGATGACCCGGTGCCCCCGGTCATTGGGGTGCACCGAGTCCGTCAGATCGCCCGACCCGATCCAGCCGGTCGTGTCCACGAAGGAGACCCGTGCGTCACCCCCGGCGACGGCGGCCTTCACCGCGGCCTCGGTCTGCGGGACGAACCGCCCGCGGAACGTCTCCAACGCGAAGATCCAGGCCTGTGGATACGCGGCCCGCACCTTGCGCAGCAGACTGCTGTACGCCGACTGGAACTGCGCCGAACTCACCCCGTGACCGACGTCGTTGGTGCCGAGGTTGATGACGACCGCGTCGGCCCGGTAGCGGGAGAAGTTCCAGTCGGGCGTCGCCGCGTTCGGGTTGAGCTTGGTGAACTGCCGCTCCAGCCCCACGCATCCGTCCGCCGCGGCCACCAGGCACGCCCCGCCCTGCGCGATCTGCGTGTGCTCGACGCCCAGCCGTTCCCCGATCAGCCAGCCGTACGCGGTACGGGCGTTCTGCGAGCTCGTCGTGCCCACGGTGATCGAGTCGCCGACGAACTCGACCGTCCTGGCCGGGGCCGGTGGTGCGAACGTCGTCGCGCCGCTGTCCAGGACCAGGCCCTGGAAGACGGCGTCGCCCTTGTACGACCCGGCCACCACCTGGTAGTTGACCTGGAGGGTGTGGTTTCCGGGGGAGAGCGCCGACGGGGTCAGGTTCACCGTCCCCTTGACGTCGTCGTAGAACTTCACGGGACCGTTGTCGATCCGTGCCCACAGGTCGATCGTGCCGCGCTGCTTGAGCTTGACCGTCCGGCCGGTGAAGCCGGCGCGGTAGTACGCGCCCGCCCAGTACGGGGTGTAGGCGGTGGAGGAGCTGGTCGTGTCCCAGCGGCCGACGAACTTGATGTTCGGGTCGCCGGGCTGTCCGGGGGCAGCCGCCTTCGCCGCGGCGGCGCCGCCGAGCCGGGCGCGGACGACCGGGGCCAGCCGCTCCGCGAACCTGGTGTGCCCAGCCTCGTTCGGATGCCCGTTGCCGTCCTCGTAGTGGGTGCCGTCGGTGAGCCAGCCGGTGGTGTCGACGTAGTGCACCCGCGCGTCACCGGCGCTGTTGCGGGCGCCGACGGCGGCCCTGGTCTCGGTGACATAGCGCTTCTTCAGTGTCTGCACCGCGAACAGGTGCGCCGAGGGGTACTTGGCGCGCACGTCCCGCAGGAACGTGGTGTACGCGGACTGGAAGGCGGCCCCGGACACGCCGTGTCCGATGTCGTTGGTGCCGAGGTTGATGACGACCGCGTCGGCCCGGTACCGGGAGAAGTCCCAGTTCGTGCCGCCCGTGCTCGCCGTCTTGAAGAACTGCCCGCTCAGACCGGCGCACCCCGACTGCGCGACGAGGCAGTACCCGGAGCGGGCGATCTGCGTGTGCCGCATACCCAGCCGCTCGCCGGTCTTCCAGGCGTACGAGTCCAGCGCCAGCCGGTCGGTGAGGGCCCCGGCCGTGATGGAGTCGCCGACGAACTCCACCAGCCCGGTCGGGGCGCTCGCGGCGACGGTCCGGGCCCCGGAGTCCAGGACCAGGCCCTGGAAGACGGTGTCGCCGGAGCGGTAGGTCAGACGCAGGGTATGGGTACCGGGCGACAGCGGCCGGGGAGTGAGGTTCACCGTGCCGCGCACACCCGCGTGGAACACATCGGGGCCGTTGTCGATGCTCGCGTAGAGGTTGACCGCGTTCCTGGCCCTGACCTTGACCGTGGTGCCCGTGAAGCCGGTCTGCAGATAGGCGCCGGTCCAGTTCGGCACGGCCGCGGTGCCCGCGGAGGTGTCCCAGCGTCCGACGTACGCGATGTGAGGATCGGACACCGAGCCGTCACCGGGCGCGGCCTGCGCGGGCGAGCCGCCGGTCCAGGACAGCAGGCACGCCATGAGTACGGCCGCGACGAGGGCCGGCAGGGCGCGTCTCGGGGAGGTGTGGGGGGGGGTCTGCACGGGATTCCCTTCACGTGGGGTGGTCTGGGAGCGCTCCCATAGGCAGCTCCTCGAGGGAAGCAGTGAAACGGTTCAACGTCAAGTGGTCCGTCATGCCAGGAAGTTGAGAGGCGAACTTCCGGCCGTGGCGCAGGCCGTGCTGCTCCATACGGCCGGGCGGCGGGTATCCGCGGCGCTTCTGTCGGGCGAATCTGGGGCCGCCGGCGGCCGGAACCCCCTCGGCGGCGGAACCCTCACAGGGTGAGCGAAGGAGGAGCGAGGCCTTCTGCCGCGCCCGGTCCGCCCTCCTGTCCCACTCCCGCTCGGGCCTGCGCCTCAAGGCACCCTGGCAGCGCCGCACGACCATCACGGAGCTGCGGATGTTCTGGGAGTCGATGGGGCATCGGGCGCAGCACAACGCGCGGCCGCGGTCTCGCCCGTGCCGGTCCGCGGCCTGCCCGGGGCAGCAAGGCCGGCGCGGCCGCGGCAGGGGAACGTCTTACGGCCGCGGCCGGGGGAACGTCTCCAGGGCCTCGGCCAGTCCCGCAGCGTCCGTGCCGACCTTGCGGTACACGGACGAGAGCAACTGCCGCACACCCTGCTCGGTGAGGTGCAGTGCCTTGGCGACGACCGCCGCGGCCTGGTCCCGTGCCGTCATCTCGGCGGCCTTGCGCTCCTGCGCGGTGAGTGTGTCCGTCTGTGCGTAGCGCAGGGGCAGCGGCCGCAGTCCGGCCGCGGACAGTTCCCGCCTGGCACGGGCGGCCAGGCCCTCGGCACCGCAATGCAC
>NZ_JBEXSH010000394.1:0-8004 GCF_040613555.1 Streptomyces sp. NPDC006265 | reverse complement strand
AAACGCCCGGTTACATTTCGAACCCGGAAGCTAAGCCTTACAGCGCCGATGGTACTGCAGGGGGGACCCTGTGGGAGAGTAGGACGCCGCCGAACAATTTTTGGGAAACCCCCGCATCTTTTGATGCGGGGGTTTTCTGCGTTTAAGCCCGAACCCATTCAGGACGGCTGCACCAGCTTCGTGTCGTACGCCAGGATGACCGCCTGAATGCGGTCCCGGGAACCGGTCTTTGCCAATATGCGGCCCACGTGGGTCTTCACCGTCGACTCGGCCAGGTGGAGACGCGCGGCTATCTCCGTGTTCGTCCAGCCCTGGCCGATGACCGTGAGAATCTCGCGTTCCCGGTCGGTGAGCGACATGAGGCGGGCGTCCTGCTGTGTCCCGGCCTCCGCGGAGGGGCCCGTCGGGAGATGGTGGACGTAGGCGTCCAGGAGGCGGCGGGTCAGGCTGGGGGCGACGACCGCGTCGCCCGTGGCGACCGCCCGGATACCGGCGAGAAGCTCCTCGGGCTGGGCGTCCTTGACGAGGAATCCTGAGGCGCCCGCGCGAAGGCCGGCGTAGGCGTACTCGTCCAGGTCGAAAGTGGTGACGATCAGGACGCGGGTGCGGTCGCCGGCGGCGGTGATGCGGCGGGTCGCCTCCATGCCGTCGAGGCCGGGCATGCGGATGGGAGTGGGTGGCGTCGGTCGAAGGCGCGCACCCGGTGGGTGAGTTGCTGGGCGTATTCGGTGAGAGGCTCCGGCGCCCGGTGGTCCGTCACGGGGTCCATCGTGCGGGATCCGGTGCCGGGCGCCATGCGATTTCGCGGTGGCGGACGGCGTTACGCACGTCGTCGTAGCGGATGGTCGGTTCGTGTGCCGTCGGCATGCTTCGATGCTCGCGTGTGCGGGGGCGGCGGGCGTCGGACCGGTGGGGTAATCGGGGTGAGGGGTGTCGTACCCGGGTACTACCGTGGCCGCATGAGCTATGTGATCCGGTCCGTCCGTGCCGGCGAGTGGGTCGCGGCGAAGGAGCTGCGGCTCGCGGCGCTGCGGGATCCGGTGGCCCACCTGGCCTTCCTGGAGACATACGAGGAGGCTGCCGCCAGACCGGACTCCTTCTGGCAGGAGCGGACCGCGGGTGCCGCCGAGGGGGCGGACAAGGCGCAGCAGATCATCGCCGAGGGGCCCGACGGGCGGTGGGTGGGGACGCTGACCGTGCTCGTGGAGGAGCCCGGGACGACCGACTGGGCCGGGTTTCCGGTGGAGCGGAAGCAGGGGCATGTGGTCGGTGTGTTCGTGCGGCCCGAGGAGCGCGGGAGCGGGCTGACCGAGGTGCTGTTCGACGCGGCCCTGGAGTGGTCGTGGGCGCAGGGTCTGGAGCGGGTGCGGCTCATCGTGCACGAGGAGAACGGGCGGGCGCAGCGGTTCTACCGGCGGGTGGGGTTCCTGCCGAGTGGTGTGACCGTGCCGCTGGGGGACGCGGGGGAGCGCGAGTTGGAGTTCGTCCTCGAGCGGGAGTGAGGGGCCGGCGCACCGGGACCCCGGGCTACTGGACCGGCAGTTCGTCGTGCGGCCAGCGGGCGCGGCCCTGTTCGCGGGACCGGAGCAGGGCCAGGGTCGGCATGCCCCGGTCCGCTCCGGTGGCCAGCAGCTCCGGGAGCTGGGGAAGCGGGGCCACGGCCGCGACGTCGTCGAGGACGAGCGTCATTGGTGGGTCGAGGCGACCGGCCGATGACCGTTCGGCCATGTGCCGGCCGCGCTCGACCACGCTCGAGACGAGGGCCGTCAGGAGGGGCATGGCGCCCGGGTTCGTCCTGGGGTCCTCGATGGATTCCCCCACCACATAAAGCGTGCCCCCTTCGTGGACGAAGGAATCCAAGGCGAGGGCATCAGTTCGGTTGGGAGTGCAGGCTTCTCGGATATTGACCGTGGAGAGGGCCGACAGGGCGCGGGTGGTCAACTGCTGGGCCATGTCGCGGCGTTCCGGGTGGGCCGTGAGGGTGCCCTCGAGTTCACCCGCGGAGCCGGGGGCGGCCTTGGGGTTGGTGCGGAGGATGCGTACGGCGTCCTGGATCTGGGTGCCCTGGGACCAGCGGTGGACGTGGCGGATGGTGCGGCCGTCGATCGCCGCGGCGTGCAGGTAGCTGCGCAGGAGTGTGGTGGCCGTGTCGGTGAGGGCCTGGTCGAGTTTGGCGGTGGGGCGTACGGGGGTGAGGAGAGCGGTGGCTCTCTGGGATGCCGTGTCCTTGTCCTCGCAGCCGGTGGTGGGGGACCAGTGGAGGCGGGACGGGGTGTCGCAGAGGTGGGTGGGGTCGTAGAGGTGGGTGGGGCCCAGCTTGGCTCTGGCGTCCTTGGTGTCCTGCCAGAGGAGCGGGTTCGACGTGACGACGAGGGCCGGGCCTTCCGCGTCGCGTACCGCCTGGGCTGCGGTGGCTTGGCGGGTTTCCCTCGGGGCTACGAGGATCTTTTCCCACCCGATCACCCGTTCCCGCCTGAACGGAGAGGCCGGGGTCGCGGGGGCCGTCGCCGGGTGGGGGGAGGCCGGGCTCGCTGCGGTGTCCTGGGGGCTCGTGGGGTCGGTGGGCGAGCGGCGAGGGGTCGGGACCTCGTGTGGCGTCGAGGCGGGTCCGTGGTTCTGCGCCGGGGTCGGGACCTCGTGCCGCACGGGTGTGTGCGTGTCGTACGCGGTGGCTTCCCGGTCCGGTGCTTTGGACACCGCCGGTTCCTCCGCCGCCGTCGCCCTTCGCTCCCGGTTCCTGGCCCGGACCGCCCGCCACCGGGCCAGGGTGCCCATCACGAACACCGTCAGGACGACCAGGATCATCAGCTGGCCGATGAACAGGCCCCAGAACAGGCCGTAGCCGGAGAGTTCGCCGGGGGGTGTGTCGGGCCAGGCGCCGGGGATGTCGTGGGGCTGGGCGATGAGGCCGCGCATGGCGAGCGGCGTCCGGGTGAACGTGACGCCGGAGGGCCAGGAGCCGTGGGCGAACAGGGCGGCGAGGCCCGTGGCCGTCCACGCCAGCACGGTCATGCCGAGGAGGAACGCGAGTATGCCGACCAGCAGGCCGTCCGGGATGCCTCCCTGGGGGCCGCGCTGGGTGTGGCGGTCGTCCGGTCTCACGCGTGCTCCCCTGTGCCTACGCCACCGTCGATTCGGAGTCGCCCAGGTGGTGCTCCACGAAGGCCGCGGCACGTTCCTCCGCCTCGAGTTCGGCGGCGTGCAGGGCGTCGTCCGCGAGGTCGGCGGAGGACTCGGTCATCGCGCGGTCGGTGAAGACCAGCGGGCGTTCGGTCTCCGTGACCAGGTGTTTGACGACCTGGACGTTGCCGTTGACGTCCCAGACGGCGATGCCGGGGGTGAGCGTCGGGATGATCTCCACCGCCCACCTGGGCAACCCCAGCACCCGTCCCGTCGCCCTCGCCTCGTCGGCCTTCTGTGCGTAGATCGTCCTGGTGGACGCCATCTTGAGGATCGCCGCCGCTTCCTTGGCGGCTGCCCCGTCCACGACGTCGGACAGGTGGTGGACCACCGCCACGAAGGACAGGCCCAGGCGTCGGCCGAACTTCAGCAGGCGCTGGAAGAGCTGGGCGACGAAGGGGCTGTTGATGATGTGCCAGGCCTCCTCGACCAGGAAGATGCGCTTCTTTCGGTCGGGGCGGATCCAGGTGTGCTCCAGCCACACGCCGACGATCGCCATGAGGATGGGCATGGCGATGGAGTTGCGGTCGATGTGGGACAGGTCGAAGACGATGAGCGGGGCGTCCAGGTCGATGCCGACCGTGGTGGGGCCGTCGAACATGCCGCGCAGGTCACCGTCGACCAGGCGGTCCAGGACCAGGGCGACGTCGAGGCCCCAGGCCCGTACGTCGTCTATGGCGACGTTCATCGCCTCGGCCGACTCGGGTTCGGGGTGGCGAAGCTGCTCGACGATGTCGGTCAGGACCGGCTGGCGGTCGACGATGGTCTCGCTGACGTAGGCGTGGGCGACCTTGAGGGCGAAGCCCGAGCGTTCGTCGAGGCCGTGCCCCATCGCGACTTCGATGATCGTCCGGAGCAGGGCGAGCTGGCCCGTGGTGGTGATCGCGGGGTCGAGCGGGTTGAGGCGGATCCCCATGTCCAGGGCCGCTGTCGGGTCCAGGCGGATGGGGGTTATGCCCAGCTCCTGCGCGACGAGATTCCATTCGCCGACGCCGTCCTCGCCCTGGGCGTCCAGGACGACGACCTGGCGGTCGCGGAAGCGGAGCTGGCGCAGGACGTACGTCTTCTCCAGCGCCGACTTGCCGTTGCCGGACTCGCCGAGGACCAGCCAGTGGGGGGCGGGGAGCTGCTGGCCGTAGAGCTGGAAGGGGTCGTAGATGTAGCCCTTTCCGGAGTACACCTCGCGGCCGATGATGACGCCGGAGTCGCCGAGGCCGGGGGCGGCGGTCGGGAGGTAGACCGCCTGGGCCTGGCCCGTGGACGTGCGCACCGGGAGCCTGGTCGTCTCGACCTTGCCGAAGAGGAAGGAGGTGAAGGCGTCGGTGAGGACGGACAGCGGGTCCCGCATCAGGTCCTACCTCCGAATGCCGGTGGCGAAGGGAAGGGTGTTCACGAAGGCGCGGTGGTGCTCGCGGTCGCACCATTCCAGCTTCAGGTACGACTTTCCGGCCGAGGCCCTGATCGTCCGCTTGTCGCGGGCGAGGGCGTCGGGTGAGCGGGAGGAGACGGTGATGTAGCCGACGAGGTTGACGCCGGCGGCGCCGCTGGCGAGGTCCTCGCCGCGCTGGTCCAAGCGGGAGTTCGCGGCCACGTCGCGCGGGTCGAGGGTGCGGTTCATCTTGGCGGCGCGGGACGCCTCGGCCTCGTCGTTGGTCTTCTCGGTGAGCATGCGCTCGATGGCGACCTCGGTGGGTTCGAGGTCCATGGTGACGGCGACCGTGCGGATGACGTCCGGGGTGTGGACGAGCAGCGGGGCGAGGAAGTTGACGCCGACGGGGGTCATCGGCCATTCCTTCACCCAGGCCGTGGCGTGGCACCAGGGGGCGCGGGTGGAGGACTCTCGGGTCTTGGCCTGGAGGTAGGTGGGCTCCATGGCGTCCAGTTCGGCCGGCCAGGAGTTGCGCTTGGTCATCGCCTGGATGTGGTCGATCGGGTGGTCCGGGTCGTACATGGAGTGGATCAGCGAGGACAGCCGGCCCTGACCGAGGGGCTGCCGGACACGGATGTCGGCTTCCTGGAGGCGCGAGCAGATGTCGGTGAGCTCGCGGGCCATGACGACGGCGAGTCCGGCGTCCCGGTCGACCTTGCCGCCGTGGGCGCGTGCCGCGCGGGCCATGGCGTTGGCCTCGGCGGCGAGTTCGCGCGTGTAGTGCATGCAGGCGACGAGGTAGGCGCGGTGCTGCTCGCTGCTGGTGGACACCATCGACTGGAGCTGGTCGTAGGACTCCTGGAGCCAGCGCAGGGCCTTTTCGTCGCCGCGGACGGCGACGTCCTTGGCGTGGGCGTCCGGGTCGGCGGGGAGGGTGCGGGCCAGCATCTGGATGCGGGTGACGAAGCCGTCGCCGTTGGCCACGTGCTTGAGCAGGGTGCCGAAGCGGTCGACGAGGGCTTCTTGGTCCTCGCTGTCGCGCAGGCCGACGCCGGGGCCCTCGATCTCGATGGCGGCGGTGACGGTCTTGCGGTCGGCGTGCAGGAGCACGGCGATCTCGTCGGGTCCGAAGGGGGCGGCCAGCCAGGTGATGCGGCCGATGCCGGGGGGCGGGCCGATCTCCACCTCGCGGCCGTCGAGCCGGGTGCCGGCCTCGATGACGGCGGAGCGGTAGGCGGTGCCCTGCTTCAGGGTCCGCTTGTAGCTGCGGTTGATCTCGAACCACTTGTAGAAGGTGCGGTGCTTGTACGGCACGTACACCGCGGACAGCGCCAGCATCGGGAACCCGGCGAGCAGCACGATGCGCAGTGACAGCACCGGGACGAGGAGCCCGCACATCATGCCGAGGAACGCGCCCACGACGATCAGGGCGATCTCGCCGGTCTCGCGGTTGCGGCCGATGATCGCGTTCGGCCGGGCGCGGCCGATCAGATATGTCCGGCGGGGCGTGACCGGATGGGACACGTGGGACTCGGTCGTCAACGCCCTTCACCTCCCGTGCGGTTGGTACTGCTGTTGCGGGTGTTGCTGGCGTGGGGAGTGTTGACGGGGCTGCTCGAACGGGGGGCTGGTGCGGCGGAGGGGACAGATCCGCCGCCGTTCGATGTGCGCGCGCTGTGCGCGGCGACTCCGCCGGAGGCGGGGTTGCTGGGGCGGGGGGCGGAGGACTGGCTGCCTCCGCCGTTGTTGTCGGCGCGGGTGCTGTGGGTCTTGATGCCCTGGGCGACGAGGGACGCCGGGGAGCTGATGACGGCCGCGGCCTTGCTCTCGGCGCCCTGCATGAGGCGGTTGTTGCGGGAGCCGGCGATCTCGTCGCCGAAGCCGGGGACGAAGCGGTAGATCATCGCGCTGGCGAAGATGGCGAGCAGGATGATGGCGAGGCCGGAGACGACGGCGGAGAAGGCGTTCGGGCCGTCGTCGGCGGAGAGTGCGCCGGCGAGGCCGAGGACGATGACGATGACCGGTTTGATGAGGATGACCGCGATCATGATGCCGGCCCAGCGGCGGACGTGGCCCCACAGGTTCTTGTCGACGAGGCCTGCGTAGACGACGGTGCCGAGGAGGGCGCCGACGTAGAGCAGGGCGGCCCTGATGATGAGCTCCAGCCAGAGGACGCCGGCGGCGAGGATGCTGACCAGGGAGACGACGATCAGCATGATCGGGCCGCCGCCGATGTCCTCGCCCTTCTTGAGGGCCTCGGAGAACGTGCCGAAGAACGCGTCGGTCTGGTCGCCGGTGGCTTTGGCGAGGACCTCGGTGATGCCGTCGGTGGCGGAGACGACGGTGTAGAGGATCAGGGGGGTGAAGGCGGAGGCCAGGACGGTCAGCCAGAGGAAGCCGATGGCTTCGGACAGGGCGGTGGTCATGGGGACGCCGCGGACGGCTCGCTTGGCGACGGCCAGGAGCCAGAGCAGGAGCGTGAGGATCGTCGAGGCGGCGAAGACGACGGCGTACTGCTGGAGGAACTTGGGGTTGGTGAAGTCGACGTTGGCGGTCTCCTTCACGGCGTCGCTGAGCTTGTCGACGGTCCAGGAGGCGGCGTCGGCGCAGCCCTTGGCGAGGGAGGAGAGGGGGTCGAGGGCGGAGGTGGGGGCGAGGCGGGAGGTTCCGCCACCGCTTCCGCTGCCGGTGTCGCCTTGGCAGACCTCCAGCGCCTTGCCGGAGAGCAGGGCACAGTCGTCATCACTGGGCGTCGGTGAGGGGGTGGGGGCCGCGACCGTCCGGGTGGCGAACAGGACGACGGCGGTCTGAGCGGCGGTGAGGGTTACGGCGACCTTCACCACGCGGCGCTGGCTACCGGGCATAAGTGAGCCCTCCGAACTCCTCGACGGCCTTCGAGATGTCGTCCGATGTGGACACCCTGTTGTCGCCGTTGACCGGCGCGGGGCCTTCCTTCTGGGAGAAGCCGTCGACCTTCCAGTCGCCGTCGGTCCAGCGCAGCTGGAGGGCCATGGTGAACCAGTCGTTGGTGACCGGGTTCTGGGAGCTCTCCCCCGTCATCCCGAACACGCCCGTGCACCAGACCTCGACCGTGGCGGTGCTGCCCGAGAAGTCGGTGACCTTGGTGCCGACCGGCGTCGTGCGGGAGACGTAGGTGCTGCCCTTGGGTGCTTCGCCGTTCTCGTCCAGGCCGACCTTCTCCAGGAACGCCTTGCTGTAGACCCGGTCGAGGTTTCTCTCCAGCGCGGAGACCCGGCGGGCGTCGAACACCTGACGGACGATCTCGGGTCGCCGCGCGGGCTTGAGGATGTCGGCGGAGACGAGGACGACGGCGTAGTTCGCCGCCGCGCTCTCCGCCCCCTCCTGGTCCTGGGCGAAGCCCGACGGGATACCGGCGGCGGACTTGGACGTGACGGGGCGTTGGCCGGAGGGGGCCGTCGCCGCCGCATCGGGCT
>NZ_JBEXSH010000393.1:0-8007 GCF_040613555.1 Streptomyces sp. NPDC006265 | reverse complement strand
GCCGTGCCGGAGGAGCACGGGTCCGTGTGGACCGAGGCGGGGATGATCGCCGGTGCCGCCGGTACGGGCGCGGCGGTCGTGGTGCTGGTGCTGCGGCTTCCGGTCCGCCGGCCCCGGCGGAGCTGACCCGCCGGCAGCCACAGCAGCAGACCCAGGGTGATCCAGACGTAGGTGTTGCCGCCCAGGAACCCGTCGAGGCCGGACGCGTCGTCGGACCACAGCCACACCACGCTCGTGCACAGCACGGCGTACAGGGCGCCCGGCGCCCGGAGGCGCCCCGCGCGGACCAGCACGGCGAAGGAGGGCAGCAGCCACACGAGGTGGTCCACCCGGGTGATCGGGCTGACGAGACAGGCGGCGAGACCGGTCAGGGCGAACGCCACCGTCCAGTCCCCCGCCGCGACCGCCCGGCGGGCCCGCACCGCCCACACGCCGAGGACCAGCAGCACCGCCAGGGCCCACACCGCGCGGTCCGGTTCGCCGAGCCGGGCCAGAACGCCCTGCACCGACTGGTTCAAGATATGGTCGAGGCGTCTCACACGGTCGGTGTCCCACAGCGCCTCCGTCCGGTAGAGGCGCGAGGCGTCCGGGTCCCCCCGGGCCGCCAGGGCCGTGGCACCGAGGGCCACCGCCGTCGCGACCGCCGCCGCCCGTCGGCGTCCGGCCACCAGCAGCAGGCCGATGAACAGCGCGGGCGTGAGTTTGATCGCCGTCGCGAGACCGATGCGGACGCCCGCCAGGCATCCGCGCCCGGTGGCGAGCAGCGTCGCGTCGGTGAGCACGAGTGCCAGCAGCAACAGGTTGACCTGGCCGAAGGAGCTCGTCGGCTGAGGGCACGCGGGAGGGCCGCCGGTCAAGAACGCTGAGGGCGCGCTGGAGGGCCGCCGGTCAGAACACCGACAGACCCGTCAGGGTCGTGAAGCGGTCGAGCGCCGCCACGCCCGCCACCGAGTTTCCCCGCTCGTCCAGGCCCGGGCTCCACACGCACAGCGTGCAGCGGCCGGGTACGACCGCGATGATGCCGCCGCCGACGCCGCTCTTGCCGGGCAGGCCCACGCGGTAGGCGAAGTCGCCCGCCGCATCGTACGTGCCGCAGGTCAGCATGATCGCGTTGATCTGCTTGGCCTGGCTGCGGCTGAGCAGGCGGGTGCCGTCGGCGCGGATGCCGTGCCGGGCCAGGAAGCTCGTGGCGAGGGCGAGATCGGCGCAGGACGCGGCGATCGAGCACTGCCGGAAGTACTGCTCCAGGAGCGTCGGCACCGGGTTGTCGATGTTGCCGTACGACGCCATGAAGTGCCCGAGCGCGGCGTTGCGGTCGCCGTGCGCGGACTCGGACGCGGCGACCTCCTGGTCGAAGGTCAGGTCGGGGTTACCGCTCTCCGCCCGCAGGAACGCCAGCAGTTCGCCCGAGGCGTCGCCGGTACGGGTGTGCAGCCGGTCGGTGACGACGAGGGCACCGGCGTTGATGAACGGGTTGCGGGGGATGCCGTTCTCGTACTCCAGTTGGACGAGGGAGTTGAAGGGGTTGCCGGAGGGCTCGCGGCCCACGTGCTCCCACAGGGCGTCGCCCTCGCGGGACAGGTCGAGGGCGAGCGTGAAGACCTTGGTGAGGGACTGCGCGGAGAACGGCTGCCGCCAGTCCCCCACCCCGTACACCGTGCCGTCGAGGTCGGCGACGGCCATGCCGAAGCTGCGCGGGTCGCAGGCGGCGAGCGCCGGGATGTAGCCGGCGGGCCTGCCGCGGCCGGGGGTCCGCTCGACCTCCTCGGCGATGCGCTCCAGGACCGGCTGGAAAGTCGTCGACGATGTCATGATCACCATTCTCCCTCCGCCGGTCCCGGTGCGCTCTCGTGGGTCAGGCCGGGGTCTGGCCGCTGCCCGCCAGGACCTCGGGGCGGAGCAGGCCGGCCAGTGTCTCGGCGGGGAGCAGGCCCTTCTCCAGGACCAGTTCGGCCACGCCCCGGCCGGTGGCGAGGGCCTCCTTGGCGATGTCGGTGGCGGCTGTGTAGCCGATGTGCGGATTGAGGGCGGTGACCAGGCCGATGGAGTTCTCGACGCTGGTGCGCAGCGCCTCGGTGTTGGCGGTGATGCCGGAGACGCAGCGCTCGGCCAGGGTCAGGCACGCGCTCTGCAGATGCGTGATGGACTCCGACAGGGAGTGCAGGATGATCGGCTCGAAGGCGTTGAGCTGGAGCTGTCCGGCCTCGGCGGCCATGGTGATGGTGACGTCGTTGCCGATGACCTCGAAGGCGACCTGGTTGACGACCTCGGGTATCACCGGGTTGACCTTGCCCGGCATGATGGACGAACCGGCCTGAACGGGCGGCAGGTTGATCTCGCCCAGGCCGGCCCGCGGGCCGGAGGACAGCAGCCGCAGGTCGTTGCAGCTCTTGGAGAGCTTGACCGCGACGCGCTTGAGCACGCCGGACATCTGCACGAAGGCGCCGCAGTCCTGGGTCGCCTCGACGAGGTTGGCCGCGGTCACCAGGGGCAGTCCGGTGATGGCCGCGAGGTGGCGGCGGGCCGCCTCGGCGTATCCGGCGGGGGCGTTGAGGCCGGTGCCGATCGCGGTCGCGCCGAGGTTGATCTCATGGATCAGCTGGACGGCCTCGGCGAGCCTGGCCCGGTCCTCGTCCAGCATGACGGCGTACGCGGAGAACTCCTGGCCCAGCGTCATGGGCACCGCGTCCTGCAACTGGGTGCGGCCCATCTTGAGCACATCGCGGAACTCGACGGCCTTGTGGGCGAACGTGTCCTGGAGAACGGACATCGCGTCGAGCAGCCCGCGCACCGCGAACACCGTCGCGATCTTGACGGCGGTCGGGTAGACGTCGTTGGTGGACTGGCCGAGGTTGACGTCCTCGTTGGGGTGCAGGAACCCGTACTCGCCCTTGGCGTGACCCAGCAGTTCCAGCGCCCGGTTCGCCACGACCTCGTTGGCGTTCATGTTGGTGGAGGTGCCGGCGCCGCCCTGGACGACGTCCACGACGAACTGGTCGTGCAGCTTGCCGTCGCGGATCTCGCGGCAGGCCTCGACGATGGCGGCGGCCTTCTTGGGGTCCAGCAGGCCGAGTTCCTCGTTGGCGAGGGCGGCGGCCTCCTTGACGGCGGCCAGGGCGTCGATCAGGTGCGGGTAGGCGGAGATGGGCATGCCCGTGATGGGGAAGTTCTCCGTGGCCCGCAGGGTGTGCACACCCCAGTACGCCTCGGCGGGAACGTCACGGTCGCCGAGCAGATCGTGCTCGGAGCGGGTGGCGGCGGTCATGACGGTGAGGGTCCTCTTTCTGAGGGAAGGAAGGTGGGTGCGCGCCCTTCAGGGGCGCGGGGGACCGCGCGATCAACCACGGACGGCCGTCGGACCGGCGACGGCCCGCAGTCCCCCTCGGGGGTCCGGCTACGAGTCGGCCGTCGCCGGAAGCGGATCCAGCGCACGGGCCACCCGCACGGACCCCACCGGCTCCCCTCCCCCGAGCAGCGGCTCGCCCCGGAACTCGGTGAGCAGCTCCGGATCGACACCGGCCCGGGCCAACGCCGCGGCGGCCACCGGCACCCGCGCCCGGTTCGCCCCGTCGGCGATCTTCACGGCGACGGCCCGCCCGTCGGGCAGCGCGGCGACCTGAACGCCCTCGAAACCGTCCTTGGAGAGCAGCCCCGGCACGGCCCGCATCAGCGCGGCGACGTCCCGCCCGGAGCCGGAGGCCATCTCCGCGTGCTCGCGCATGGCGTCGGCGACCCGGGCCTCGGGTGTGCCCGGCGCGGCCGTGACGATCCGGGCGGTGGCCCGGGCCAGGCCGTGCAGGGAGAGGGAGAACAGGGGCGCGCCGCAGCCGTCGACGGTGACTCCGGCGATGCGCTGCCCGGTGAGGTCCTCGACGATCTCGGCGATGGCCTGCTGGAGGGGGTGGCCGGGGGCGAGGTAGTTCTCCAGGGGCCAGCCGTTGAGGGTGCAGGTGTAGAGCATCGCGGCGTGCTTGCCGGAGCAGTTCTGGGCGAGCCGTGAGGGCAGCCGGCCCTCGCGCACCCAGGCGTCCCGGACGACCGGGTCGAACGGCAGGTCCGGGACGTTGCGCAGGTGGTCTTCGGTGAGCCCGGCGAGTTCGAGGATGCGCCGGGTGCCGGCGAGGTGGCGTTCCTCGCCGGAGTGGCTGGCCGCCGTCAGTGACAGCAGCTCGCCGTCGAGGGGCAGCCCGGCCCGGGCCATGGCCACGGCCTGGACGGGCTTGATCGCCGAGCGCGGGTAGAAGGCGGCCTCGATGTCTCCGATCTGGAGCCGGACCTCTCCGTCGGCGTCGAGGACGACGACGGAGCCGTAGTGGATGCCTTCGACGATTCCGCCGCGGATGAGGTGGGCGACGGGGGCGTGGACGGGTTCACGGACAAGGGGTGCGTCCGCGAGAGAACTGCTGAACATCACTGCCTGCTTCTCGTGGAGCGGCGCGTTCCTCACGCGTCGGCTCCGGTGGTGGACTTGCGCGCGATACGGCCGCGGATGCCGAACCATCCGACGACCAGGGCTCCGACGATCAGCGGCAGGCAGAGCACGGTGGTGCGTCCCGCGCCGCCGTCGGCGTACATGAGGACCAGGACGGAGGCGAGGAACGCCAGCGTCACGATCTCGGTCCAGGGGGAGCCCGGGAGCCGGTAGCCCGGGCGGGTCAGCTCGCCCTTCTGGGTCTTCTGCCAGAAGAGGAGGTGACAGACCATGATCATGCCCCAGGTGGCGAGGATGCCGATCGCGGCGAAGTTCAGCACGATCTCGAACGCCTCGGCGGGCACGACGAAGTTGAGGCCGACGCCCAGGACGCAGATGCCGCTGGTGAGCAGGATGCCGCCGTAGGGGACCTGGCTGCGGCTCATCACGGAGGTGAACCTGGGCGCGGATCCGGCCATGGCCATGGAGCGCAGGATGCGGCCGGTGGAGTACAGGCCGGAGTTGAGGGAGGACATGGCGGCCGTGAGGACGACGAGGTTCATCACGCCGCCCGCCGCCGGGACGCCGATGTTGGACAGCACCGTCACGAAGGGGCTCTCGCCGGCGGTGTACTTGTTCCACGGCAGCAGCATCGAGAGCAGCACGACCGAGCCGACGTAGAACACACCGACGCGCCACATGATCGAGTTGATCGCCTTCGGTATGATCTTCTCGGGATTTTCGGTCTCACCGGCGGTGACACCGACCAGTTCGACGGAGGCGTAGGCGAAGACGACGCCCTGGATGATCAGCAGCATGGGCAGCAGGCCGTGTGGGAAGACGCCGCCGCTGTCGCCGATCAGGGACGGGCCCGGGGTGTGGCCGTCGACGGGGTGCTGGGTGACCAGCAGGAAGATGCCGATGCACATGAAGACGACCAGGGCGCCGACCTTGACGATCGCGAACCAGAACTCCAGCTCGCCGAAGATCTTCACCGAGATGAGGTTCACGGTGAGCACCACGGCCAGCGCGATCAGTGCGATGACCCACTGCGGGATGTCGGAGAACATGCCCCAGTAGTGGGTGTAGGTGGCGACGGCGGTGATGTCGGCGATGCCGGTGGTCGCCCAGTTGAGGAAGTACATCCAGCCGGCGGTGTAGGCGCCCTTCTCCCCCATGAACTCACGTGCGTAGGAGACGAAGGCACCGGAGGAGGGCCGGTACAGCACCAGTTCGCCCAGGGCGCGCACGACGAGGAAGGCGAAGAGGCCGCAGACCGCGTAGGCGATGAAGAGGGAGGGGCCGGCGTCGGCGAGGCGTCCGCCCGCGCCGAGGAAGAGGCCGGTGCCGATGGCTCCGCCTATGGCGATCATGTTGACATGCCGGGACTTCAGGGACTTGCTGTAGCCCTCGTCTCCGGCATCGACATGGACGGAACGTTTCTGCACCTCGTTGTGCAGGGACTGCTCGCTCACGCCTCGGGTCCGCCTTCCGTGGGGGTGTCCGTGCGCGATGGACGCACGATGTCGGTGAGGGTCGTCTCGACGCGGTCGAGGTGGTGGGCCATGGCCTCCACCGCGTCGTTCTCGGAACCGTCGATCAGCGCCTCGACGATCGCCCGGTGCTCGCGGTTGGACTGCTCGCGGCGGCCGCCCAGCTCGTTGAGGAAGGCCGACTGGCGGGCCAGCGCGTCCCGGATCTCCTCGATGACCCGGCGGAAGACCGGGTTCTGGGCGGCCTCGGCCACGGCGAGATGGAACAGCGTGTCCATGGCGACCCAGGCGGTGGTGTCCGTCTCCCGCTCCATCCGGTCCAGCAGGTGGGCCAGGTGGTCGAGGTTCTCCGGGGTGCGGCGCCGGGCCGCGTACCCGGCGACCGGGATCTCGACGTGGCGGCGCACCTCCAGCAGGTCGCTGGCCGCGTAGTCGCCGAAGGTGGGGTCCTCGACGGTGCTGGCGACGACGAAGGTGCCCTTGCCGGTCCGGGACACGGTCAGACCCATGGTCTGCAGCGCCCGCAGCGCCTCGCGCAGCACCGGCCGGGAGACCTCGAGGGTGCGGCACAGCTCCGCCTCGGAGGGGAGCTTGTCGCCGATGGCGTACTCGCCGCGTTCGATGGCTCCGCGCAGGTACGCCAGCACCGCTTCCATGGCGCTGACGCGCCGCACGGGCTGTCCGGCTGTCCGGCTGTCTGACAGGTTCACGGGAGAGATACTCCGCGCGACGGCTTGTGCTGTCAAGGGGTGCCCCAGGGGCGCGGGGAACTGCGCGACGAGCCGCGATGGCGCCGCAGACAGCCGACGGCGCCTCCCGGCAGACCACTCAACTGTGCAGCACACCCACTCCGAGCAGCCCGAACAGCAGCACTCCCACCACGATCCGGTAGATCACGAAGGCGTTGAAGGAGTGCTTGGCGACGAACTTCAGCAGCCAGGCGATGGAGGCGTACGCCACGACGAACGAGACGACCGTGCCGACGGCCAGCGGCGCCGCGCCCACCCCCGCGCCCAGCGCGTCCTTGAGCTCGTAGAGGCCGGCGCCGGTCAGGGCGGGGATGCCGAGGAAGAAGGAGAGCCGGGTGGCGGCGACGCGGTCCAGGTCCAGGATGAGCGCGGTGGACATGGTGGCGCCGGAGCGGGAGAAACCGGGGAAGAGCAGGGCGAGAATCTGGGAGCTGCCGACCAGCATCGCGTCCTTGAACGAGGTGTCGTCCTCGCCGCGCTTGTGCCGGCCCATCTGGTCCGCCGCCCACATCACGCCGCTGCCGACGATCAGCGAGCCGGCGACCACCCACAGCGAGGCGAGCGGGCCCTCGATGAGCGGCTTGGCGGCGAGTCCCACGGCGACGATCGGGAGGGTCGCATAGATGACCCACCAGGCGAACTTGTAGTCGTGGTGGTACCGCTCCTCGCGGTCGCGCAGGCCCCTCCCCCAGGAGGAGACGATCCGCACGATGTCCTTGAAGAAGTACACGAGCACCGCGGCGATCGCGCCGACCTGGATGACGGCCGAGAACCCGACCACGGCGTGGTCGTCGACGGGGATGCCCATCAGTCCCTCGACGATCTTCAGATGCCCGGTGGAGGAGACGGGCAGGAACTCGGTCACCCCCTCGACGGCTCCGAGGACGACGGCCTGACCAACGCTGATGACGCTCATGGGATCCAGTTCTGCTCGGGGGCGGGAGCGGAGGGGACCGTCTTACTACACCCGGACGAGAACGGATCTCATGCACGCGCCTAGTAACGCGCCAGTGCCGCCCCCGCGAAGGCCGCGGCGAGACCGGCCGTCACGGTGGCCGCGACGTTGAGGGCGGCCTGCAGACGCGCCCCGGTCTCCGCCAGCCGCAGCGTCTCGTAGGAGAACGTCGAGAAGGTCGTCAGGGCCCCGCACAGGCCGGTGCCGAGCAGGATCTGGAGGTGTGTGGCGGCTCCGGTGAGCAGGCCGAGGATCAGGGAGCCGGTGACGTTCACCGTGAAGGTGCCCCAGGGGAAGACCGAATCGTGCCGCGCCTGGACCGCCCGGTCGGTGAGGTAGCGCAGCGGGGCCCCGACCAGGGCGCCGCCGACGACCAGCAGCCAGTTCACAACGAGTTCT
>NZ_JBEXSH010000392.1:0-8030 GCF_040613555.1 Streptomyces sp. NPDC006265 | reverse complement strand
GGAGAGAAGAACGGGCGCAAACGGATGGCGACCGTCGGCGCGGTCTACGACCTCGCGCCGGCGCCGCGCCGGCCCGCCGATGTGATCAGGCACGGCGATCTGGACGGCACCGAACGCACCGAACGCCCCAGGGCACAGGCGAAGTGGCTGACCCCGCCTCCGTCGAACGCGACGCTGCGCAGGCCATCGGCACGGTGTTCGACGATGCCGAGCGCCGACCCCGACCGGGAGCGGGAATGGGTGATGTTGGTCGACGGCGCCCGCCACCAGCTGGACCTGATCCATGATCAGTGCGACGCGTGCGGGCTGGAGGTACGCCTGCTGATCCACTTCGTTCACGTGCTGGAGTACGCGTGGGGCGCGGCCTGGTGCTTCTTCGCCAAGACCGACCCCGCAGCCGAGAGCTGGGTCGGCGAGAGGGCGGAGATCCTCCACGGCCGGGCCGAGCAGGTCGCCGACGATCTCGCGCCGACGATCTCGAAGCGCACGCGGACGCGGCGGAACTGGACGGCCAGCGGCGCTTGGGGGGTGGACAAGGCGGTCTGCTACCTGCGGGCCAAACTCCCCTACCTCGGCTGTGACATCGCGCTGGCGGAGGGCTGGCCGATCGCGACAGGCGTGATCGAGGGGGCGTGCCGGCACCTGGTGAAGGACCGGATGGACATCACCGGTGCCCGCTGGGGCCTGGCCGGGGCCGAGGCCGTCCGCAGGCTCCGCACGGTGATCCGCAACGGCGACTTCGAGGAGTACTGGAAATATCACGCGCAGCGCGAGCACCTGCGGGTTCACGCCATCCGCTACCGCGACAGCCTCGCACTCGCGGCGTGATCACCGTCCCTCAAACAGAGCCGCACCCTTCCTCGACTGCCTGACGGTCCATCCTCCAACCGTCCTCCCCGCAGACATGGTCAAGCAGCCACTTCGCGAACTGATCGAGGACCATGACCAAGCTCTGAACGGGGGGATTGACAAGGCCTGGTTCCCCCGAATGCAGCAAGGACTGATCGTTTCGCCTGCCACGTGAGGATGACGCGCCCTTGAGTGCCGGGCTGGAGCAGTCGGCTCCCGGTCTGCCTCCAGATGCCTGGGCGTGGGGGGTGGTGGGCGGTGTGAATGTGAGGCGCGCGGAGGGCGTTCGCGCGGGCTGTAAGTGGCTTGTGTGGCTGTGCTGTTGTGCTTCCGCGCACTCCCTCACACGGGTTACACGCTACGCATTCGGTCGAGCGCGTTGGGTAGTTGACCGGGTGTTGGCGTTCCCGCCGAAGGAGGGGCCGCCCGGTTCGAAGGCCTTGCAGAGCGCACCCAGAACCGCTCCGCCTGATTCGCCCACGTCGTCGTTCGGCCCGTTCGGAGGAAAATTCTTGCAAGTGGACACAGCGGCATCCCGCCTATACAGGCTGGCCGCGCCCGCCACATCACGGAGCTTGTCCATCGTGGCCCGGGTCTACGGGTACCCGCCGGACCACAACGCGGGCTCCGAGTGGATGCTGCACTCGATGCTGCGCCCGCTGGCCGAGCGTGGCCACCGGGTGGAGGTCTGGCTCTCGCACCCCGGAAGAATCGAGAAGAGCTACGAGATCGACGGGGTACATGTTGTCCCCTTCCAGGAGGGCATGGACTTCGCCGCCCGTGCCCAGAACGCTGACGTGCTGTTGTCCCACTTCGAGAACGTGCCCCTGCTGGCGGGACTCGCGCGAGACCGCCGGATTCCGCTGGCCGTGATCTGTCACGACAACTTCGCTACGAGCTTCCACAACGCGGCGGGCGCTGATCTCGTCGTGTACAACAGCGAGTGGATCCGGCGGGACGGCGAAATCTTCTATGCCCGCTACCCGCGGGAGTTCCTGCCCAGGAACAGCATCGTCGTGCGTCCGCCGGTGATGGCCGAGGAGTACCGCACCCGGCCCGGCGACTGCGCGGCCCTGGTCAATCTCAACTCCGACAAGGGCGGCGAGGTGTTCTGGCAGATCGCCGCCTGGACACCGGAGTGGAAGTTCCTTGGTGTCCGTGGCGCCTACGGGCAGCAGGTCATGCCGCCGCCACGGCTGTCCAATTGTGAAGTGGTCGACGGTGTGCCGGGACAGCAGATGCGTGAACACGTCTACAGCCGCTCCCGCGTGATGCTCATGCCGAGCCTGTACGAGTCCTGGGGACGCGTGGCGGTGGAGGCGTTCGCCTCGGGCATCCCGGTCATCGCCCATCCCACCCCCGGGCTCGTCGAGTCCCTCGGCGAGGCCGGGATCTTCGCCTACCGCGACGACCTCAACGCCTGGATTCATGCCCTGACGTCCCTGCGGGACCCGGATAACTGGGCACAGGCCTCGCGCCGGGCCAAGGCCCGCTCCATCGAACTGAGTGCAGCTCCCGACCTCGACATCTGGTGCGACGCCATCGAATCCCTGAGCAGGACCAGCCCGCGGAACAGCGTGCGCAGGCACGCACTCGGCACACTCGTCGATGCCAGCGAGATGGGCCGCAGCGGCGCCGCGGACCCGCAAGTCCAAACAGAGCAGAGTTGCCCCTGAGGTGCTGAGCGGCGCGGCCGGACCACGGCTTCGCGGCCCCGAGCAACGACATCGAAATGCTTGCGGCAGACCCAGAGGAACTCCTGGCACGCGCTGGGAACCTCCCTTTCGCCACTGTCTGCCTGCAAGACGAATCATCGCAATCCGCTCAACCACAACGAAAAGGACGGCACGCCGTGACCCAGGAAACCATCGCCTCCCCCCTCGAACCGGCCATCTCCATCGAGCCGCGTGCGGCCATCGCGCTGTCCGAAAGCGCCCCCATCGCTCCTTACACCCACATCCGGCGCTTCAACTATTCCGGCAGCGTCCAGAACTTCACCGTTCCCCCCGGCGTCACCGTGATCAACGCCCGCTGCTGGGGTGGCGGAGGGTGGGGACCCGGCATTGGGGGCGGGGGCGGCTTCGCCACCGGCAACATCGCCGTCGTGCCGGGGGAGACGCTGCGCGTCGTCGTCGACCTGGGAGGAGGCCAGCACGGCGGGGGCGGTATGAGCGGCTTGTTCAGCCAGCGGCTGGGACAAACACTTCTCATCGCCGGAGGAGGTGGAGGGGGCATTACGAATACGGATACCGCTGATGCGCAAGGTGGTGCGGGCGGCGGCCCCAGCGGTTCCGACGCACGGACGGCCTCGCGGGGCGCATGGACAGGGACGCCGGCGCGTGGAGCTTCGGGTTCCACTGGCGGCGCCGCAGGGGCCATTGCCGATCACAGTAGTTATGGGGGGCGCGGCGGTAACACCGGGCAGAACGGCGGCGCCGGGAAGGGGGGCGTTGGGGGCCAGGTGCCGATCCCAGGTATGGGCGGAGGCGGGGGTGCAAGCTACGGCGGCAATGCGGGTGGGGGTGCCGGCTACGCGGGCGGCGGTGGCGGCCTCGGTTTCGGCCACGCGACCGCCGCCTTTTTCAGCGGCGGGGCTGGAGGCAGCAGCTTTGTGAACGGTCCTGGCGTCACCGGGGGACAGACCCTGGCCGGCAATGGTGCCCTGGCGGGCGGTAAGGGAGATCCTCTGTACCAGTCTTCTGTCGGCGACGCGGGCAATCGCGGCCAGGTAGTGCTGCAGTGGACGGAGTTCACGGTGGCGCCCGGTGGGCCGCCTGATGTGGAGCTGAGGCAAGGCGGACCGGTCGGGTATCCGGGAGTGCGGGTCGAAGCCGGCGTGGCGTTCGACCCGGTGTCGGTGATGGTCGCCCTGCCGGCCGGTCGCGGTCTGCTCTTCGGTACGCAGGTCCTCGCCGACTACCAGCTGACCGTCCAGAACGCCAACGGTCAAACCACCCTCTACATGGGAAGCCTGTCAGATGACGGAACGTCGCTCGTCTTCTCGGACGTGGACCTGGAGCTACCCGGGACGACGGTGATGTGGGTCGGCGTGAGCGCGGGCCACGATGCCCCGCTGGGTGCCACGAGCCTGACGTTCACCGTGGGAGGAAAGACCTCGCCCTCCACAACGGTCGTAGTCGCACCGGGCTTCACCGTGTCGCCGGGCGGCGCCCCGGTGACCGCGGAGCGGGCAGGGGCTCCCGTGTACCCGGGTGTGGAGGTGCGGAACAACGGAACGCATGCCATCCCGCTGCAAACGGTCACCGCCGTTCTGCCGGCCGGCGCCGGCATGCGGTTCGGTACGCAGGACAAGCCCGATCACCAGCTGACCGTCTGGGACGGCGGCCCCAGTACTACCGTGTACCCGGGAAGCATCTCCGGCGACGGTCAGACCCTGACCTTCACCGACGTCGACCTGGCCATCCCCGGTAACGGATCACAGTCCGTCATGTGGGTCTGCGTGAGCGCCGCCGACGACACCCCCACGGGACCCACCAGCGTGCAGTTCACCGTCGGCAGCCATGTCTCACCGTCCACCACCATCGACGTGATCTGAGAGGCACGGCGGCAAAACGTCCGCTGTCACGGTGCAAACCCGAGGGCACCGTCACCTGATGCAGCGGACTCGCCGGCGCCCTGGGCGTGGCCGACCGTTTCCCGGGCGCGGCCTTCTTCGCCCAGGGCGGCGGGGAGATCGGGAACAACAAGGCGAACTTCCGGGCCCTGGCGGCGGCGGCCGGGGTGCCGACCCTGCCGGGCCGCACCTGTCGCAGCATCGCGGAGGCGACCGAGGCGACCGGCGCTCTGCTGCAGGACTTCGAATCCGGGGCCGTCGTGGTCAAACAGGCCCACAACGGGGCCGGGGTCGGCAACCAGCTCCTCGTACGCGATCCGGAGATGGCCGTCGACCACGTCGGGGCCCGACACCTGCACCACCTGGCCCCGGGCCCGGAGGGGATCGCCGCGTACTGGGCCAAGCGGTGGCCGTGGGCGAGCGGGGAAGGCCGGTGGCCGGTCGTCATCGAGGAGTTCGCGCCCGGCGCGGATGCGGTGTACTCCGAGCACTACGCCTCCGACGCCGGCACCCGGGCCACCGAGACGGGCCGCCTGCTGTACGTGGGGCGGCGTCTGAGCCACCAGGTCGTGCCGCTGGACGGCGTCACCGAGCCGGTACGGGCGGCGCTGCTGGACGGCGGCACACGGCTGGCCGAGGCGTACCGGGCGTTCGGCTACCGCGGGCACCTGAGCGCGGACGCCCTGGTCCTGCCCGACGACAGCGTGGTGTTTACGGAGGTCAACGCCCAGGTCTCCGGGTCGCTGCACATCTACCAGTCGATCGCCCACGGCATCGTCGACGTCACCGCCGCCCCGGCCCGGCAGGTGGTCGAGTACCACGTCCCGCCCACCTGGGCGGTGCCCTCCTTCGCCGCCTTCCTGGCCTCGCTCGAGGATCTGGGCCTGGCGTACGACCCGGCCACCCGGACCGGGGTGATCGTGTCGATGCCCGCCATCCCTCTCGCCCCCGGCGAGCCGGTGCAGTTCGTGTTCTGCCTCGCCTACGACCCCGCCGAGGGCCACGCGGGCGCCTTCGACCGGCTGGACGCGCGGTTCGCGAGCGTGCCCGCCGGCACCTACGACGCCAGCCAGCACATCGGCACCGGCGCCGTGTCCTTCTCCTCCTGACCGGGAGCTCACCCATGACCACCACGTCGCTCACCGCAGCCGCCGAGGCCGCCCGGCTCCGCCCCGTCTTCGACTCCGGCCGTCTCGCCGCCGAACTCGCGACCGTCACCGCCCACACCTGGAACGTCCAGCACACCCACACCTCCGGCGGGCAGGTCGGCCGGCCCGCCGCGATCGACTGGCGGGTCCTGCCCCTGCGAAGCCTCGGCGGTGATCCGGAGCGCACCGACCCGGGCGGCCCCGGACCGGAGCCGTTCAAGGCGACGCGGTGGCTCGACTACCTGCCCTACCTCGCGGAGGCCCTGGACACGATCCCGGCCCCGTTGAACGCGGTACGCCTGATGGCGCTGGGGCCCGGCGCCGTCTCGAACCCGCACTGCGACCCCAAGTACCGCCTGGACCGAGGCATCGTGCGCCTGCACATCCCCGTGGTCACCCACCCGGGCGCCGTTCTCGTCCTTGACGGCGTCGAACACTGCTGGCAGCCGGGCACCTGCTGGTACGGCGACTTCTCCCGCGAACACCTGGTGCGCAACACCAGCCAGACGGTGACCCGCATCCACATCGTGATCGACGCCCTCCTCACCGCCGACCTCGCGGCCTGGTTCCCGGTCTCCTGGCAGGACTTCCTCACCCGCGGCGAGGTACTCCTCAACCACACCGCCCCGACCGAGGCTCCCACCTGGCCCACGGAGCTGCCGTATGAGGCGCTGCTGCCGTCCGGGTTCGCGGATTTCGACGCGGCCGCCCCGCTGGACGGCTCCCTCATTCCCGCCCGCATCGACCGCGCCGACGACGGCGTCCTCGCCCTCACGATCGCCGGGCGCACCTTTGCCCTCGTCCCGGCCGGCGGCGCCGAGTTCAGGTTCTCCGGCTGGAGCGAGCAGCGCACCCTCCAGCCGGACAGCGACAGCACCGGCCTGACCCTGCGGGTCCGCCGCGGGCGCGCGCTCGCCGACCGGCACGTGACCGCAGCCCCCCGTACTCCCTGACCCGCTCCGCGTACTCGAGAGGAACGCCAATGCCCCGCCTGAACAGTCACGACGACTTCACACCGCTCAAGGAGGTCATCGTCGGGTCCGCCGCCAATTACGTGGGGCACGACCGCGACGTCTCTTTCGAGTTGTTCCATCACGAGAACTTGAAGGGTTTCCGGTCGGACTGGGCCTATCCGCGCCTGACGAAGGCGGCGGCCGGCCACCGGGAGAGCTGGACCATCAAGGCCCGGTACGCCGAGGAGCTGCACGAGGACGTGGAGGCCCTGGCGGCCACCCTCGCCGGACTCGGGGTCACCGTGCACCGGCCGCTGCCTCTGCCTCCGGATGCCAAGCCCATCGCGGGCCTGGGCTGGGAGGCCGCGCCGACCCCAGCGCTGAACATCCGCGACAACACGCTGATCCTCGGGCGCGAGATCATCGAGACGGCGCCCGCGATCCGCTCCCGCTACCTGGAGACCCGTCTGCTCGCCCCGGTCTTCACCACCTACTGGGAGGAGGGCGCGCGGTGGACGACGATGCCCCGCCCTACCCTCACCGACATGTCGTTCGACCTGTCGTACGCGCGCGACACCGCGACCACCCTGGGCGGACCGACGGAGGCCATCGAGGACCCGCAGCCGAGCCCGTTCGACATCGGCGTGGAGATGATGCTGGACGGCGCGCAGGTGCTGCGGCTGGGCCGCGACCTGGTCGTCAACGTCGCGCAGGAGAACCACACCCGGGGCGCCGAGTGGCTTCAGCGGCACCTCGGTCACCAGTACCGCGTCCACCGGGTGTGGCGGATGGCGGACAACCACATCGACAGCATGGTCCTCGCCCTGAAGCCGGGGGTGTTCCTGGCTCGACACGACGGCATCCGCGACCTGATGCCCGAACCGCTGCGCTCATGGCGCTACATCGTGCCGCCGGAGCCGGACACGGGTGCGTTCCCCGTGTACGACGACCACGAGGACCTGGTCCTCACCAGCCCCTACATCGACCTCAACGTCCTCTCGGTCGACGAGCGCACGGTGCTGGTCAACGCGCAGTGCACCGGCCTGATCAAGCTGCTGGAAGCCGAGGGCTTCGACGTGGTGCCCGTACGCCACCGGCACAGGCGGCTGTTCGGGGGCGGGTTCCACTGCTTCACCCTGGACACGCACCGCACCGGCGGCTTCGAGGACTACCTGTCGTGACCCTCCCGGGCGTGTTGCTGCTGGACGCGGCCGGCCCTGAGGCGGGCCTCCTTGCCGCGACGGCCGCCGCCCGCGGCCACCAGGTCCACGCCGCGACCACCGCCGCGGCGTACGCGGACTACGGGCCGGAGCTGAAGCGCCTGCAGGCCGGGCGGGTCGTCACCGACTTCGCCCGGCCCGATCAGGCTCTCGACGAGATCACCGCGTACTCCCGCCGCCGCGGCGTCGGCGCGGTGCTGACACCTGCGACGTTCCTGACGAACTAGCAGGCCAGAAGGTTATCCACAGGCTGCAACGGCCGACGTGGGATCTGCCTACCATGGCC
>NZ_JBEXSH010000391.1:0-8049 GCF_040613555.1 Streptomyces sp. NPDC006265 | reverse complement strand
GCAGACCTACTCCACCGTCTTGACCTGCGGAGCCTAATAGATGGCAAAGATGGGTATGGGGCGGGGAGTCATGAAACGCAGCCGGCTCACCCAGGCGGCCGTGGCCTTCGCGGTCGCCGCCGGTCTGGTCCTCGCCGGGTGCGGTGGCGCAGATCTGCCCGGCGGCGAGGAGCAGGCCGACCTCAGCGTGCTCGCGACGGACGTGCCGCAGATCCAGACCCTCAAGAAGCTCACCAAGAAGCACTTCACCGCGGAGACCGGCATCACCGTCGACTACACGCTGCTGCCGGAGAACGAAGCGCGGGAGAAGATGAACCGCGAGTTCGCCACCCAGGCCGGCACCTACGACGTGGCGAGCGTCAGCGCGTACGAGGTGCCGATCTACGCGGACAACCACTGGCTCGCCCCGCTCGACTCCTATGTGAAGGCCGACGAGGAGTTCGACCAGGACGACGTCTTCCCGAACCTGGCGTCCGCGCTGACCGGGGAGGACGGCAAGCTCTACGCCGAGCCCTTCTACGGCGAGGGCTCCTTCCTGATGTACCGCAAGGACCTGTTCCGCAAGGACGGGCTGACCATGCCGCCGGACCCGACCTGGCAGCAGGTCGCCGACCTCGCCGCCCGGGTCGACGGCTCCGAGGGTGCGAGCGGCATCTGCCTGCGCGGCCTGCCCGGCTGGGGCCAGAACCTCGCCCCGATCAACACGGTCGTCAACACCTTCGGCGGCGCCTGGTACGACATGGACTGGAACGCCCGTTTGACCTCACCGGAGTTCAAGAAGGCCGTCGGTTTCTACGTCGATCTGCTCCGCACCCACGGCCAGCCCGGCGCCGAGCGCATGGGCGTGCTGGAGATCCTGGACCGTTTCGTCGAGGGCAAGTGCGCCATGATGTACGACGCCACGTCGCTTGCCTCGTCGATCGAGGCCGACAGTTCCTCGGTCAAGGGCAAGGTGGGCTACGTCCCGGCCCCGCACGAGAGGACCGACAAGGCCGGCTGGCTGTGGACCTGGGCCTGGGGCGTCCAGCAGGCCTCCGAGAACAAGGACGCCGCCTGGGAGTTCATCTCCTGGGCCTCCTCCAAGGAGTTCCAGGAGCTGGTCGGCCAGGAGGTGGGCTGGACCTCGGCGCCCGCCGGGAACCGCATGTCGCTCTACGAGAAGCCCGCGTACCAGCAGGCGGCCGGTGCCTGGTACCGGCAGGAGTTCACGGCGGCGACGGACTCCGCCGACCCCAAGGACCCGGGCGTCGGCCCCCGCCCCTACGACGGCATCGGCTTCCTGGGCATCCCGGAGTTCGCCGTGCTGGGTACGGCGGTCTCCGAGCAGATCGCCGCGGCCATCGCCGGGCAGCAGTCGGTGGACGCGGCACTGGACAAGTCCCAGGATCTCGCCCAGGCCGCGGCGGCGAAGTACCGGGGCGAGTGACCGGCGGCTCCTCACCGCTGCTCGGAGAGTCCCCACGCCTGTCGCTCCGAGAGGGGTCCGGCCGCGGGCGGCAGTTCCAGGGTGAACTCGGTGTGCCCCCGGGACGCTGCGCACCCGGGCCCCTCCGCCGTGCGCGGTCGCGATCGCCTCGACGACGGCCAGGCCGAGCCCCGATCCCCCGGCGTTCGGGCTGCTGCGCGAGCGGGAGGCGTCGGCACGGGTGAAGCGGTCGAAGACGGTGGCGAGGAGGTGCGACGGGATGCCGGGCCCGTCGTCCCGGACGCGGATCACGTGGCGATCGGCGGCGCTCTCCACCGCTGCCACGACCATGGTGCCGGACGGGGTGTGGACACGGGCGTTGGCGAGGAGGTTCGCCACGGCCTTGCGCAGACCCGCCTCGTCTCCGGTCACCAGTGCGGACGCGTCCAGGGCGTCGACGGGGAGCACCAGTCGCCAGGTGCGGTCCCGGTCCGCCGCACGGGCCTCCCACACGGAGGCCTGTGTTCAGCCTGAGCACAGGCGATGTCCGCCCGCGAACGGCGAGGGCCGCGCCCCCGGTCACCCGGGAACGCGGCCCTCGAACTGCCGTGGCGGTCCGCTTACTTGCGGATCAGACTGCGCAGCACGTACTGCATGATGCCGCCGTTGCGGTAGTAGTCCGCCTCGCCGGGGGTGTCGATGCGGACGACTGCGTCGAACTCGACGCCGGTGTCGGTGGTGACCTTCACCGTGCGGGGAATGGTGCCGTTGTTGAGCTCCTCGACGCCGGTGAAGTCGAAGGTCTCCTCACCGGTGAGGCCGAGGGACGCGGCGGACTGTCCCTCGGGGAACTGGAGCGGCAGGACGCCCATGCCGATGAGGTTCGAGCGGTGGATGCGCTCGTAGGACTCGGCGATGACGGCCTTGACGCCGAGGAGCGCGGTGCCCTTGGCGGCCCAGTCGCGGGAGGAGCCGGAGCCGTACTCCTTGCCGGCCAGGACGACCAGCGGGATGCCGGCGGTCTGGTAGTTCTGCGAGGCGTCGTAGATGAACGACACCGGCGCGTCGGCCTGGGTGAAGTCGCGGGTGTAGCCGCCCTCGGTGCCCGGCGCGATCTGGTTGCGCAGGCGGATGTTGGCGAACGTACCGCGGATCATGACCTCGTGGTTGCCTCGGCGCGAGCCGTAGCTGTTGAAGTCGCGGCGCTCCACACCGTGCTCGGTGAGGTACTTGCCGGCCGGGGTGTCGGCCTTGATGGCACCGGCCGGGGAGATGTGGTCGGTGGTGACCGAGTCGCCCAGCTTGGCGAGCACCCGGGCGCCGGAGATGTTCTCGACCGGGGCCGGCTCGTGGGCCATGCCCTCGAAGTAGGGGGGCTTGCGGACGTAGGTGGACTCGGCGTCCCACTCGAAGGTGTTGCCGGTGGGGATCGGCAGCGCCTGCCACTGGGCGTCGCCCGCGAAGACGTCCGCGTAGGACTTGGAGAACATGTCCTCGCCGATGGCGTTGGCGACGACGTCGTTCACCTCGGCCTCGGAGGGCCAGATGTCCTTCAGGAAGACCGGGTTGCCGTCCTGGTCGGCGCCCAGGGCGTCCCGGGTGATGTCGACCTTCATGGAGCCGGCGAGCGCGTAGGCCACGACCAGCGGCGGGGAGGCCAGGTAGTTCATCTTGACGTCGGGGTTGATACGGCCCTCGAAGTTCCGGTTGCCGGAGAGGACCGAGGTGACCGCGAGGTCGTGGTCGTTGACGGCCTTGGAGACCTCCTCCGGCAGCGGGCCGGAGTTGCCGATGCAGGTGGTGCAGCCGTAGCCGACGAGGTTGAAGCCGACCTTGTCGAGGTAGGGGGTCAGGCCCGCCTTCTCGAAGTAGTCGGTGACG
This sequence comes from Streptomyces sp. NPDC006265, assembly GCF_040613555.1. Classification (NCBI taxonomy): domain Bacteria; kingdom Bacillati; phylum Actinomycetota; class Actinomycetes; order Kitasatosporales; family Streptomycetaceae; genus Streptomyces; species Streptomyces sp. NPDC006265. Next base: position 4,763 of record NZ_JBEXSH010000391.1, on the reverse strand, counting down.
ACCTTGGAGCCCGGGGCGAGGGTGGTCTTGACCCACGGCTTGCGGGTCAGGCCCTTCTCCACCGCCTTCTTGGCCACCAGCGCGGCGGCGACCATGACGTACGGGTTGGAGGTGTTGGTGCAGGAGGTGATGGCCGCGACCGTCACCGCGCCGTGGTCGATCTCGTACGACGTGCCGTCGGGGGCCGTCACGGTGACCGGGTTGGACGGGGCGCCGTTCGGGGCGACGGCCGGGGCGTCGGAGGCCGGGAAGGACTCCTGGCCGGCCTCGTCCACGGTGTCGACGTAGTTGCGGACGTCCGTCTTGAACTGCTCGGCGGCGTTCGCGAGGACGATGCGGTCCTGCGGGCGCTTCGGGCCGGCGATGGACGGGACGACCGTCGCCAGGTCGAGCTCGAGCTTCTCGGAGAAGTCGGGCTCGGCGGCCGGGTCGAGCCAGAGGCCCTGCTCCTTGGCGTACGCCTCGACCAGCGCGAGCTGCTGCTCGCTGCGGCCGGTGAGCCGCATGTAGTTGATGGTCTCGTCGTCGATCGGGAAGATCGCGGCGGTGGAGCCGAACTCCGGCGACATGTTGCCGATGGTGGCGCGGTTGGCCAGCGAGGTGGCGGCGACACCCTCGCCGTAGAACTCGACGAACTTGCCGACGACGCCGTGCTTGCGCAGCATCTCGGTGATCGTGAGGACGAGGTCGGTGGCGGTCGTGCCGGCCTGGAGCTCACCGGTCAGCTTGAAGCCGACGACACGCGGGATGAGCATGGAGACCGGCTGGCCGAGCATGGCGGCCTCGGCCTCGATGCCGCCGACGCCCCAGCCGAGCACGCCGAGGCCGTTGACCATGGTGGTGTGCGAGTCGGTGCCGACCAGGGTGTCCGGGTAGGCCTTGCCGTCGCGGACCATGACGACGCGGGCCAGGTGCTCGATGTTCACCTGGTGGACGATGCCGGTGCCGGGCGGGACGACCTTGAACTCGTCGAAGGCGGTCTGGCCCCAGCGCAGGAACTGGTAGCGCTCCTTGTTGCGGCCGTACTCCAGGTCGACGTTCTGCTTGAAGGCGTCGTTCGTGCCGAACTTGTCGGCGATGACGGAGTGGTCGATGACCAGCTCGGCCGGCGCCAGCGGGTTGATCTTCGCCGGGTCGCCGCCCAGCTCCTTGACGGCCTCACGCATGGTCGCGAGGTCCACGACACAGGGAACGCCGGTGAAGTCCTGCATGATCACGCGGGCCGGCGTGAACTGGATCTCCTGGCTGGGCTGGGCCTGCGCGTCCCAACCGCCGAGGGCACGGATGTGGTCGGCGGTGATGTTCGCGCCGTCCTCCGTGCGGAGCAGGTTCTCCAGCAGGACCTTGAGGCTGTAGGGCAGGCGAGCCGAGCCCTCCACCTTGTCCAGCCGGAAGATCTCGTACGACTCGTCGCCCACCTGCAGCGTGCTGCGGGCGTCGAAGCTGTTCGCCGACACGACAGTCTCCTTCATTGATGTGCGCGTACCACCACGATCCTGCCGCCACGGCATCTTGGCCGATCCGCTAAGGTGAGGCTAAGTTAGGCAACCCTTACCGGGGTGGCGACTGGAGTCTCTCTCGGCAGATATCTCGATGTCGAGATAACTCTAGTACACGAGCGCCGGATGGTCATGCCCCGGCGTCCGCCGTGCGGTCATGTGCGCCCTTTTCCCGGGTATCCGAACCGGGTACCCACGCACGACGGAGGAGGAGACAGGCATGCCGCTCACGTTCCGCAAGAGTTTCCGGATCCTTCCGGGGGTGCGCCTGAACATCAACAAGCGCTCCTGGTCCATCACCACCGGCGGCGGAAGGAACGGCCCGCGCCACACCCGCAGCAGCACGGGACGTCGCACGACATCGATGGATCTGCCCGGACCCTTCGGGTGGCGGCGCACCACGAAGGCGCGACGACACTGAGAACACCGGGCGGGTTTGACGTCCCGTCACCCGTTCGGCCCCTCCGGCCGGGGGTCATCTCATATCTGAGATAACCTCAAGCGCATGGCAGACGACTACCTCGTACGCATCGGCAAGCTCATCCGTGACGCCCGGCAGCACCGGGGCTGGACGCAGTCGCAGCTGGCCGAGGCGCTCGGAACCAGCCAGAGCGCCGTCAACCGGATCGAGCGCGGCAACCAGAACATCAGCCTTGAGATGATCGCGCGCATCGGGGAGGCCCTCGACAGCGAGATCGTGTCGCTCGGCTACGCCGGTCCGATGCATCTGCGCGTCGTCGGCGGGCGCCGGCTGTCCGGTGCCATCGACGTGAAGACGAGCAAGAACGCGTGCGTGGCGCTGCTGTGCGCCTCACTGCTCAACGAGGGGCGCACGGTGCTGCGCCGCGTCGCCCGCATCGAGGAGGTGTACCGCCTCCTCGAGGTGCTGGGCTCCATCGGTGTGCGCACCCGGTGGATCAACGACGGTGTCGACCTGGAGATCGTGCCGTCCGCCGAGCTGAACCTGGAGGCGATCGACGCGGACGCGGCCCGCCGCACCCGCTCCATCATCATGTTCCTCGGCCCGCTGCTGCACCGCATGGACCACTTCACACTGCCCTACGCCGGCGGCTGCGACCTCGGTACGCGCACCATCGAGCCGCACATGATCGCGCTGCGCCGATTCGGCCTGGACATCGCCGCCACCGAAGGCCTGTACCACGCCCAGGTCGATCGGGCGGTCAGCCCCGACCGCCCGATCGTCCTGACCGAGCGCGGCGACACGGTGACCGAGAACGCGCTGCTCGCGGCCGCCCGGCACGACGGCATCACCGTCATCCGCAACGCCTCCTCCAACTACATGGTCCAGGACCTCTGCTTCTTCCTGGAGGCCCTCGGCGTCAAGGTCGACGGCATCGGCACGACCACGCTCACCGTGCACGGCGTGCCCACCATCGACGTCGACGTGGACTACTCCCCCTCCGAGGACCCGGTCGAGGCGATGAGCCTGGTCGCGGCGGCCGTCGTCACCGAGTCGGAGCTGACGGTGCGCCGGGTGCCGATCGAGTTCCTGGAGATCGAGTTGGCGGTCCTGGAGGAGATGGGTCTCGACCACGACCGCACGCCCGAGTACTTCGCCGACAACGGCCGCACCCGGCTGGTGGACCTCGCCGTCCGGCCCTCCAAGCTGGAGGCGCCGATCGACAAGATCCACCCCATGCCGTTCCCCGGCCTGAACATCGACAACGTGCCGTTCTTCGCGGCCATCGCCGCGGTCGCCCAGGGCAAGACCCTCATCCACGACTGGGTCTACGACAACCGCGCGATCTATCTGACCGACCTGAACCGCCTCGGCGGCCGGCTCCAGCTGCTCGACCCCCACCGCGTCCTGGTCGAGGGCCCGACCCGCTGGCGCGCCGCCGAGATGATGTGCCCGCCGGCGCTGCGCCCCGCGGTGGTCGTCCTGCTGGCGATGATGGCGGCCGAGGGCACGTCGGTGCTGCGCAACGTGTACGTCATCAACCGGGGTTACGAGGAGCTGGCGGAGCGGCTGAACTCGGTGGGGGCGCAGATCGAGACGTTCCGGGACATTTGATTGAGGATGCCGCCGCACCCGGTCTGACCTGCGGCTTAGCGGGTCAGGAGGGGGTGCGGCGGCATCTCTGGGACTTCTCTGGGACTTTGGGCCCGAGGCGGGCTACGGGCCACGCTCCACGGGCTCCGACGACCGGCCACGGCTACGAGAAGATCGCGTCGATGGCTGCGCTGCCCCGTGCGCCGGCGCGGGGCAGGAAGTGGGAGTACTTCCGCAGCGTGAACCCCGGATCGGAGTGCCCCAGCCAGCGTGCCAGGGAGACGACCGATTCGCCAGCCTCCAGTTCCTCGGAGGCGTAGAAGTGTCGCAGGGCGTGGAAGCCGTGCTCCCGGGATGGCTCCCACACGCGAGCGCCGTTTGTGTTGCCCTCCTCCAGCGGAGCGATCACGCCGGCCTCAGCCAGAGCGGGCTTCCACACGTAGGAGTTGAAGTAGTTCCGGTTGATGGCCTTCCGTTCGCGTCCTGTCACCAAGAGGCTGTAGGTCCTCGGCCGCCGGTGTTTGGCTTCCACCGCCGTCTCGGCAGGAGTCGGGTCGTCCCAAGGCAGCGTGACCGGGATCGGCGCGAACTGCTCCGTGTGCTGCTGGATGGCCCGAGCCACGCTGGATGGCAGCGGCACGTCCCGTACCTTGCGGCCCTTGGGAAGCGCGAAACAGAGCTTCGCCCGCACCATCTTGATCTGCCGCCGGACGTGAACGACTTCCTTCTCGAAGTCGATGTCGTCCACTGAGAGCCCGAGCGCCTCCCCTTGCCGGAGCCCGAGACCTGCTCCGATCACGAGGAGTAGCCGGTAGCGGTCGGGCAGGGCGTTCCGTACCGCCAGCACCCGTTCGGGCGGCCACGCCTCGACCCTGCCGGGGTTGGCGGCTGGAGGGCCGACCGTGCTGGAGCGGCACGGGTTGCGTCCGAGGCGACGGTCCTCGACGGCGGCCTGGAGGATGCTGGAGAGCGTCGCCCAGACAAGGCGGATCGAGATCGGACCGAGGTCCTTCTCCAGCCGCTTCTTCCAGTGGCGCAGGACTTCCGTTCCGATGCCGTTGAGCGGCTGAGACCCTAGTAGGGCTTGGTCAGGTTGGTTGTGGTGGTGCGTGTCCTTGTGGCCCGGTGTGGCGTTGAGAGTGTGTGACTCCGGACGAGATTGCTTTGGTGCGTGGTGAGTTGGAGGCGTTCGCGGCGGAGGTGTTCGAGCCGTTCGCGCGCAAGGACCAGCGCCGGTGGGGGCAGGTCTA
>NZ_JBEXSH010000390.1:0-8060 GCF_040613555.1 Streptomyces sp. NPDC006265 | reverse complement strand
GGTGCAGTGCGCCGTCCGCGGCGCGTGTCCGATCTGTAGGGAATGTGATCATGCGGCCGTAGTAAGAGGAGAACTGCGCCTCGGGCACCGTGGGCTGCTCGCCGCGTCCGCGGCGGCGCCGCCGACGCCCGGTCTCCACTCCCGTGACGGCCTCCCGCCCGGGCTGCGCGCCCTTGATCCCGTTCCGGGTCACGTCCGATCCGGTCATCGTGGCCTCCTGAGGAAACTGGCGACGGCCACCGCGGCGAGCGAGGCGGCGGCCATCGCCGCGTGCCGCCACATGTCCGGCAGGTCGCGGGTCGTGACGACCGGGTCGGGCGGCAGGCCGTAGACCTCGGGCTCGTCCAGGAGCAGGAAGAAGGCGCCGTCGCCGCCGACACCGTCCTCGGGACTCTCGCCGTACAGCCGGGCCTCGGGAACACCGGCCGCCTGCAGCTGCTCAACCCGCCCCGACGCCCGTTCCCGCAGCTCCTCCAGCGGCCCGAACTGGATGGAGTCGGTGGGGCACGCCTTGGCGCAGGCCGGTTCCATGCCGACGCCGAGCCGGTCGTAGCACAGGGTGCACTTCCAGGCACGCCCGTCGTTCGGGCGCAGGTCGATGACGCCGTACGGGCAGGCGGGCACACAGTAGCCACAGCCGTTGCAGATGTCCTCCTGGACGACGACCGTGCCGAACTCGGTGCGGAACAGCGAACCGGTGGGGCACACGTCGAGACAGGCGGCGTGTGTGCAGTGCTTGCACACGTCCGAGGACATCAGCCAGCGCAGCTCGGTGCGTCCGTCGGGGGACGCGGGTGAGATCTGCCCGGCGGGCGCACCGGCCGGTGCCTGGTCCGGCGGGGGCGCGCTCGCTCCGGGGCCGGGGGAGGAGGGGGAACTGTCCAGGCGTCGGGCGGCGTCGAAGACGTCGAGGTCCTGGTGGGCGACCCCGGATTCCTGGCCGCCCAGTGACGTGCGCTGCTCGATGAAGGCGACGTGCCGCCAGGTGTCCGCGCCGAGTCCCTGCGTGTTGTCGTAGGACATGCCGGTCAGTTCCAGGCCGTCCTCCGGGATGGCGTTCCACTCCTTGCACGCCACCTCGCAGGCCTTGCAGCCGATGCACACGGACGTGTCCGTGAAGAAGCCCATGCGGGGCGGGGTGTCGCTGTCGGGCATGCCCGCCACCTCCTCGCTCACTCGTCGGAGTCGTCGCCCTCACCGGACCCGCCCGTACGGCGTCGACACGCTCGCGCTGCCACTCGGTGGCGGGCATCTCGACCCGCTTGCCGTAGTACCAACGGCTCAGGCCGTTGCGGATCCGATGCTTGTGGAACCAGCGCCAGGCCTCCGTCCCGTGTGCGCGGGGACGTGGTTCGTCGCGCACCAGGATGCGGTAGGTCTCGTCCCTGGTCGGCAGGATCCGTGCCTGCTGGTAACCGCCCACGGCGGTCATACGCACCTCGGGGACGGTCTGTCCGTCCAGGAGACGGCGCCGGTCGGCCGCCTGGAGGCCCAGACACGCCCGCTTGGTCACCGGATACGCCAGGAGGGGGACGGCGAAGAACGCGGCACGGAAGGAGTACGTCAGCATCTCGAACGGCACCTTGAACACATAGGCCAGGACGTCCTGTCCGCCCGCCGCCAGCAGCACGGCATAGGCAGACAAGCCCGCGACACCGATGGCGGTGCGTGTCGGCTGGTTGCGAGGCCGGTCGCACAGGTGCTGTTCCGGCCCCGGCCCGCTGATCCAGCGTTCCAGGAACGGATAGGCGTAGAGGAGCAGGAACAGGGTCACGGGCAGCACCACGCCCGGCAGGAAGACACCTCACTCGATCGTGTGGCCGGCGACGTTCGTCTCCGCCGCGGGCATGATGCGCAGGGCGCCCTCGACGAAGCCCATGTACCAGTCCGGCTGCGCGTCCAGGGAGACCTGGTCGGCACGGTACGGTCCGAAGCTCCAGATCGGGTTGATCTGCAGCAGCGCGCTCATCGCGGCCAGAACGCCCGCCCGCCAGGGTCAGGAGCAGGCCGACTGACTTCGCCGTGTACTGCGGGACCATCGGCTTGCCGATCACGTTCTGGTTGGTGCGGCCGGGCCGGGCCCACTGGGTGTGCTTGTGGTAGATGACGAAGCCCAGATGGACCGTGACGAGGGCGATGATCAGCCCGGGGATCAGCAGGATGTGGGCGGCGTACATGCGCGGGATGATCTCGTGCCCCGGGAACTGGCCGCCGAAGATGAAGAACTGAAGGTACGTGCCGACCACGGGGACGGACAGCACGATGCCCTCGGCGGTACGCAGCCCGGTGCCGGACAGCAGGTCGTCCGGTAGTGAGTAACCGCAGAAACCCTCCAGCACCGCGAGCCAGAAGAGAGTCACGCCGATCGTCCAGTTCACCTCCCTGGGCCGTCGGAAGGCGCCCGTGAAGAAGATGCGCAGCATGTGCACGCCGATCGCGGCCACGAACACCAGCGCCGCCCAGTGGTGCATCTGGCGGATCAGCAGCCCACCGCGGATGTCGAAACTGATGTGCAGCACCGACGCGTACGCCTCCGACGTCGGCACGCCCTGCAGGGGCACGTACGAGCCCGTGTACGGCCGCTCCGCCATGTCGGGATGGAAGAACAGGGTGAGGAAGACGCCCGTCACCACCAGCACGACCAGGCTGTACAGGGCGATCTCACCCAGCAGGAAGGACCAGTGGCCAGGGAAGGCCTTGCGCAGGAACTCCTTGCCCGCCGAGCTGAGCGGCAGACGCTTGTCGAGGGCGCTCGCCATCCGTTCCCCGCGCGCGGCCGGGCGGATCGCTCCGTTCTCGTCAGGCAACGCCACCGTTTCCACCCTCCTGCCACTGGATCCGTGCCGCTGCTGGCCGTGATCAGGCGTCGACCGCTCGTTTTCGAGCCTGGCACGGGTGCCCCGGGCGCGCGCAGCCGAAACGGCACCGGAGGGGCAGCGAGGGTCCGCCGGACGACAGGTGAGGAGCGGGCGCGCGGAGCCGGCCACCTGGCCCGTGCGCGAGGAGCGATCATGTGCCGGTTTGGTGGTGCGGGCTCGGGGCAACCCGGTCGGCGACGGTCGGTCTGCGATGCAGGAGGTCCACGTGGCGAGCGTCTGCGATGTCGTAGCGGCACGTCTGCGGGCGTGGGAGGTGGACCGCGTGTTCGGCTTCCCCGGACGGGACGTCGACGCCCTGGTGGCGGCGCTGACCCGCGAGAGCCCCGAGTTCGTGCAGGTACGGCACGAGGAGTCGGCCGCCCTGATGGCCTGCGCCCACGCCAAGCTCACCGGACGGGTCGGCTGCTGCCTGGCTCCGTCCGGCATCGGCGCCCTGCATCTCCTCGGCGGCCTGTACGACGCGGCCCTGGACCGCGTGCCGGTGCTCGCCCTGGTCGGAAAGGAGCCCGCGCCCGCCGACCACGGCAAGCCACTGCGCACCATCGGCAGTACGGACCTCCTCGCCGAGGTGTCCGAGTACTGCGATCCGGTCTCCGACCCGGCCCTGATGGGGGAGGCACTCGACCGTGCCCTCGGGGCGGCGGTAGGTGACCGCGGGGTGGCCACGCTGATCGTGCCCCGCACCGTCCTGGAGGCCCAGGCGCCTGCGTCCTCTGGTGCCGAAGACGCACGTGCCCCCCAGCTGCGGCACCCGGCGCTGCGGTCGCCCGAGAAGCGGGACCTCGTGCGCGCGGCCGAGGTCCTCAACGCCGGCCGCAAGGTCGCGGTCGTCGTAGGGCGAGGTGCCGTCGGCACCTGCGGCCAGGTTGTGGCCGTCGCCGAGCTCGTCGGAGCGGCCGTCGTCAAGACGCCGTCCGCTCGCGATGTCGTGCCGGATGATCTGCCGTACGTCGCGGGGGTGGCGGCGCCCCGCGGCAGTGCGGCCGCGGCCGCGTTGCTCCGGGACTGCGACACCCTGCTGCTGGTCGAGGCCGACGACTTCGATGCCGCCTCGGTGCCGGAAACCGGCCGGAGCCGGGCCGTTGTCGTCGGCTCGGGCGCGGCGGCCGCGCCGGACGGTCATGCCGAGCCCGCCGTCATCCGGGTGACCGGGGATGCCACCGTGACCCTGGACGCCCGGCCTTCCCCCGACCGCCCGGTGATCGCCCTGATCGGCGACGGCGCTCTCCAAGCCGGGGGCATGAACGAACTGATCACGGTTCGACGGCACTTGGAACGGCTCGCCGACCTGCCGCCGTCGATCTTCTGCGTCCTCAACAATGAAGATCTGAGCCGACTGACGTGGGAACGCCGCACAGCCGCTCAGAACCCGCGCATCCCGGTCACCGGCGAGGTTCCTACTGTCCCGTACGCGCGGTACGCCCGCCTTCTGGGCCTGCCCGGCCTGTGCTGCGACCGGCCAGGGAGGGTGGGCGCTGTCTGGGAGGACGCGCTGGCCGCGCGTGGACCGATGCTGCTGGAGTTCATGGTGGACGGGGACACACCGCTGGACTGGGCCGAGCCGCTGGATGGACGGACGAGCGCTCTGGCGTCCGGAAGGCCGCGTGAGCCGGTCGGGCGCCCCGCCACGGGGCTGTGTGCACCCGGGGTGGGTGCACACAGCCCCGTGGGACCCCGCCGGGCACCTGCACCTGTGCCAGCGTGGATGCGATGTTCCCCCTGAACGCCGTCAAGGTGCAGACGGCCGCGACGGCGCGACGAGTGCTGCCGCCCGTGGCCGGTACGGCCTGGCGATTGTTCCGCCGAGGGACAGCCGCCGAGAAGGAACGTCACATCCGCAGTCCGTCCGGTGACGGCAGGTGGCGCGGGACCTCAGCTCAGCTCGGCGAGCAGTTCGTTGCAAGCCTGTTCGCAGTTGCGGCAGGCCTCGGCGCAGATCCGGCAGTGATCGTGCATATCCGCGTGGCTGCCGCATTCCTCCGCGCAAGCCTTGCAGGCGGTGGCGCACGCCTGGACGACGGCTCGGCTGATGTTCGCGTCGTAGCCGGTGTGGCGCGAGAGCACCGATGCCGTGGTGTTGCAGATGTCCGCGCAGTCCATGTTCGTGCGGATGCACTTGGTCAGCTCCTCGACCATGCGCTCCGACAGACAGGCGTCCGCACATGCGGTACACGCCTGCGCGCAGGCGATGCACTCCTGGATGCATTTCGCCATTGCCTCGCGGTCTACGCCGCCCAGGTCAGCGGGGTAGGTGTCCAGCATTTCCTTGACCGATGTGGTCATGCCTCATCGCCTCACAAGTAGGTCTTGTGCCATGGTGCCGTACGCCGTAGTGAGCGGGCGGCGGTAGTAGGGGCCGGGTTTCACCGGGGCAGGGCCACGAAACCGGCGACTCTGTGTGCGGCTGGCTCGATTCACGCACACCGTGCCTGCCGGCCCGCGTCGCGCCGGGCTGAACCTGGCGCGCCCCCCCCCGCAGCCGGGGGCGCCGCCCACGCGGGGTGCGGCACCCTCCCGGAGGTTGCCCGACTGCCTGTCGCACGGCGAGCGCACAAGATGACCTTTGCATAGGCTAAAGAAGAGAGGGGACTTGTGAGACCGGCCCATCCTCACCGACAGCCAGAGGGATCAGCATGAAGCCCGACAGCATCCCCGCTGAACCCATCGAGCAGGGGGACGTGTTCTCCTCCCCTGAGCACATCGATGAACTTGTGTGCAGCGTCGCCGATCTGCCCCCCGGGCCCGAGCGGCAGGTGGCGCGCGAACGGGTCACCGGACAGCTCATGCCCCTGGCCCGTCGCATCGCCGGGAAATTCCGCATCACCGGCGGTGAGGACCTGGAGGACCTTTTCCAGGTCGCTTGTCTGGGACTCGTCAAGGCCATCGACCGCTACGACCCACACAGGGGGCATGCCTTCCTGTCCTACGCAGTGCCCACCATCACCGGGGAACTGAAGCGCCACCTGAGAGACAGGAGCGGCCTGGTGCGCCTGCCCCGCCAGGTCCAGGAAGCCCGTCAGCGTGTGTGGCGGGCGCGGGAGGAACTGCAACAGCGCACACAGGGGGATGCGCCGACACCTGCGGAGATCTCAGAAGCCTGCGGCCTGCCCGAGGAAGCGGTACAGGAGGCGATGCGCTCGGAAGGGGCGCGGGTGGGAGCGGTCCAGCCGGGTCGGCACCCCTGACCGACCCGGACCGTCGGTTTCCTGCGGCTTGATCCAAACGGCAGGCCCCGGGCCGGCAGCCCGCTCTGGTGCGGCCGGCCCCGGAGACGGCGCCCCTGAGGCCGCGACAAGGCACGCCGAGGAGGACCGCGTTACGCGCGGCGTGGCGGAGACCAGGCGGGCCGGGGCTGACCCCGCAGACCCGGGCGGGCGACTCGTGTGCCCCGTTTGCCTGCGAGACGGCAGGGATACCCACCCGGCGTCGCCCCGCCGGAGAACGAGAAAGGACGAACCATGGGTCACGGAGGAGACATCATCGCGGAGCTGGTGACTGATCATCGCGAGGTCGAGGAGCTGTTCGGGAAGATCGAGGCCTTGGCACCTGGGGAGAAGCAGCGCAAGGAGTACGCGGACCAGGCCGTGATCGAGCTGGTGCGGCACTCGGTGGCTGAAGAGGCCTACCTGTACCCGGCAGTGCGCGAGATCCTGCCGGACGGCGACTCCGTCGCCGGCAAGGAGATCGAGGACCATGCCGAGGCCGAGCGGACCATGAAGGAACTCGAAGGCGTTGACGCCGACGACCCGGAGTTCGCCCGGCTCATCGGCGAACTGATGACTGAGATCCGCTCCCACGTCCGAGACGAGGAGGACAACCTCTTCCCCCGGCTGCGGGCGGCGGCCTCCGAGGAGGAGCTGATGAAGCTGGGGGACAAGGTGCGTCACGCCAAGAAGACCGCACCGACCCGGCCGCCCCCCTCCGCTCCGGACACCCCTCCCGCCAACAAGCTGCTGGCCCCAGGGGCGGGCCTGGTCGATCGTGTCAGGGACGCCCTGACCGGCCGCGGAAAGGGATCCTGACCCGGGCACCGCGCCCGTCCGACCCGGTCCGGCCAAGACAGCCCTGGAGGCGGGACAAGGGGGGCGTGGCCGCCCGCGCGTCTCAATGGCCCAGGTGAAAGGTTGCTCATGGACCCCGTCGAACTGCCCCTGCCCGTCGTCCGCCTGCCGCAGGCCCGCGCCGCCGGTGACATCGACGTCGACGCCCTGGAACACGACCTGCGGGCGGGCGTCGACGGCGAGGTCCGGTTCGACACGGGTCCTGCGCGGCGTACGCGACGGACGCCTCGAACTACCGGCAGGTGCCCATCGGCGTCGTCGTCGTTTCCCTGGGAACCGGAGACCGCCTTCTCCTACCCACACGACGACGGCCGGTTCAGCCGGGCCGCGGGCCGCTGCGTGGGCGTCGGCAAGTGCCGCTCCTCGCAAGGTGGCGTGATGTGCCCCAGCTACCGGGCCACCCGCGAGGAGGAGCACTCCACCCGGGGACGGGCCCGCCTGCTGTTCGAGATGGTGCGCGACGACTCGCCCGTCCCGCCCGACTGGCGTTCCGACGCGGTGCACGACGCGCTCGACCTGTGTCTGGCCTGCAAGGGCTGCAAGACGGACTGCCCGGTCAACGTCGACATGGGCACCTACAAATCGGAGTTCCTGCACCACCACTACAAGCGGCGGCTGCGGCCCCTGGCGCACTACTCGACGGGCTGGCTGCCCGCCGTGGCCCGCCTCGTGGTGCCGGTGTCCCGCACCGTCAACGCGCCCGTCTCCCTGCCGTGGGTTGCCCGGCTTGCCAAGGCGGCCGGCGGCATCGCCCCCGAGCGGGGCGTGCCCCTCTTCGCAGAGCAGCGGTTCACCGACTGGTGGCAGGAGCGGGGTGGAGGCCCACGGTGCAGGGCACCGGGGCGAGGTCGTGGTGTGGCCCGACACCTTCACCGACCACTTCACCCCCTCGATCGGCCGGGCCGCCGTCGAGGTCCTGGAAGCCGCGGGTTTCCGGGGCAAGGTGCCCGACGTGGCCGTGTGCTGCGGACTGACCTGGATCTCCAGGGCAGCTCGACGTGGCCAAGCGGCTCCTGGGACACACCGTCGAGGTGCTCCGCGAGGACCTGCGCCGGGGCACCCCGGTGGTGGGCCTGGAACCCAGCTGCACCGCCGTCTTCCGGTCCGGCGCGGCGGAAAC
>NZ_JBEXSH010000389.1:0-8075 GCF_040613555.1 Streptomyces sp. NPDC006265 | reverse complement strand
CCAGCACGGCCAGGAACTCGCCGGGCCTTACGTCGAGGTCGAGACCGCTCCACACCTCGCGGTCGCCGTAGGACAGGGCGGCCGCACGCAGTGTGACGACAGGCGTGCCGTCCTGCCCGGGTATCGGGGTCACTTGGCCAGCGCGCTCGCGAGCGCGTCGAGGTTGGCGGTCATCCAGCCGAGGTAGTCCTTGCCCTTGGGCAGGGTCTCGGTCACGGGCACGACGGGGATGCCGGCCGCCTTGGCCGCCGCCTCGGCCTTCACGGTCTGGGGGCCGGAGGTCTGCTCGTTGGAGATGAGGGCCTTCACCTTCCGGCCGTCGAACAGCGCGAGGCTTTTCTGGAGGACGCGCGGGGAGACGTCGTCGCCCTCCTCGATCGCCTCGCTGAACTCCGCGGGCGTTCGGTTCACCAGGCCGCTCGCCTCGATCATGTACAGCGGCACCGGTTCGGTGATGGCGACCGAGTCGCCGCCGTGCGCCCTCTTGATCTGCGCCTCTTCGGCTTCCAGGGGCGCGAGCTTCGCCTTGAAGGCGGTGGTGTTCTTCTCGAAGGCGGTGGCATCGCCCGGGTCGGCCTTGGCGAGGGCGGTGGAGATCCGGTCGGCGACCTTGGCGACGGTGGGGAAGTCGTACCAGACGTGCTCGTTGAGTTCCCCGCCCTCGGGCGCGGTCTTGCCGGACACGTCGACCGCGTTGATCACCTGGGCGGAGTCGTTGTGTCCGCTGTTGAGCATGTGGTCGACGAAGTCGTCGTAGCCGCCGCCGTTCTCGATGACGACCTTCGCCTTGGACAGGGCCAGCTGGTTCTGGGGGTCGGCCTCGTAGGAGTGGGGGTCCTGGTCGGGGTCGCTGATGACCGAGGTGACGTCGACCCGGTCGCCGCCTATGCGCCGGGCGATGTCGCCGTAGACGTTGGTGGAGGCGACCACGGCCACGCGGGCCGGTGTGCTCTTGCCGTCGGCCGAGTCCGACGAGCTGCCGCAGCCCGCGAGCAGGGCCAGTGACGCGCTGGTCAGAAGCGCGAGGCGGCGGGACGTGGACAAGGACATGACTCCTCCAGGGTGGGCGGGCACGGGGTGATCGACGGGCATCACGCTAGATGGGAATGAATGTCAAAAGCGGATTCGGGCCGAAGTCATGTGAAAACCATTGCCGGCTATTGGGGATTGCTGGACTGCCTATCCAGGTGCTGGACTTGTGGTCTAAGGTGAGGGAGGTGAGAGGAGGAGGGGTGAGCAGCGAGACGGATGCCGAGCGGGACGCGATCCTCACGGCGCTGACGCCGGTCGTGGACGGAATCGCCGCGACCTTCGGACCGGTGTGCGACATCGTGCTGCACGACTACCGGAAGCCCGAGGAATCGGTGGTGGCCGTGGCCGGATCGGTGACCGGGCGCGCAGTCGGCGGCGCGATGAGCGAGATCGGCATGCGCGTCCTCGCCCGCGGCGACGAGGCGGAAGACGAACTGAACTACGTCACCCGCACCCGCAGCGGCACCCTGGTGAAGTCCTCCACGATGGTGCTGCGGGACTCCACGGGAGCCGTGTTCGGCGCCCTCTGCGTCAACGTGGACGTCGGCGCAGTCACCCAGGTCCACGGCCTGCTCGGCGCGCTGGCCGGACTCGGCGAAGCCCCGGCGGAGCTGCCGACCACCACCTTCGGCAACGACATCGATTCCGTGGTCGACGCCCTTGTCGACGTCCACCGGTCGAAGCAGCGGGGCAGCTGGGCGGAGCTCGACCGCGCGGAGCGCCTGGAGCTGTTCGGCGGGCTGGACACCCGCGGTGTCTTCGCTGTGCGCGGCGCCGTCGAACAGGTCGCCGCCCGGCTCGGCATCTCCCGCGCCTCCGCCTACAACTACCTGTCCCGGGCCCGGGCCGCCCACGACGCATCCACCGGAGGACCCGCGTGACGACCACCACCCCACCGGTCACCCTCGACGACGTCCGCGACGCCGCCGCCCGCCTCCAAGGGGTCGCCCACCGCACACCCGTGCTGCGCTCCCGCACCCTCGACGCGCTCACCGGTGTCGAAGTCCACCTCAAATGCGAGAACTTCCAGCGCGTGGGCGCCTTCAAGTTCCGCGGCGCCTACAACGCCGCCTCCCGTCTCACCCCCGAGCAGTTGTCCCGGGGCATCGCCGCCTACTCCTCCGGCAACCACGCCCAGGCCGTCGCCCTGGCGGCCCGCGAGCTGGGCACCACCGCGGTCATCGTCATGCCGGAGGACGCCCCGCCGTCGAAGCGTGCGGCCACCGCCGGCTACGGCGCGGAGATCGTCACGTACGACCGCTACACCGGCGACCGCGTCGCCATCGCCGAGGCCCTCGCCGCCGAACGCGGCCTCGCCCTCATCCCGCCCTACGAAGACCCGCACGTCATGGCAGGACAGGGCACGGCCGCTCTCGAACTCCTCGAAGAAGCCGGAGAGTTGGGTGCGCTGCTGACGCCGGTCGGCGGCGGCGGCCTGATGGCCGGCAGTGCCACGGCCGCCAAGGGCCTGCAGCCCGGCATCCGCACCATCGGCATCGAGCCGGAGGCCGGGGACGACACGAAGCGTTCGCTGGAGGCCGGCCGGCGCATCAGCATCCCGGTCCCGCACACCATCGCCGACGGCCAGGCCCTGCACACCCCCGGAGAGTTGACCTTCTCGGTCAATCAACGGCTCCTCGACGACGTCGTCCTGGTCACCGACGACGAGATCCGGGACGCGATGCGGTTCGCCTTCGAACGCCTGAAGATCGTCGTCGAGCCGAGCGGCGCCACCCCCCTGGCGGCCCTGCTCAGCGGCCGGGCGGGCACACTGCCGCGCCGGGTCGGCGTCATCATCTCCGGCGGGAACATCGACACCGGGCGCTTCGCCGACCTCTGCCGCGGCGGCGGCTGAGGGGCGTTCCCCGAATGGCGGCCCGGGGTGGCAGGGCGGACGATTGAGTGGTAGCGGGCCGGCCGCCGACGGCGGTGTCCAGGGCCGCCGGGGAGAGCCGGCCCCCGGCCGCGGTGCGTCGCGGCCGGAAAGGAGCCCGTCATGCTGGAAGTGAAGACGCTCGACAAGCCCGACGAGCGGCGTGATTTCCCCCGCGGCCACCTCGAAGCCATCCACATGACGGAGCTCGACTTCGCCGTGGCCACCTTCGAGCCCGGCTGGCGCTGGACGGAATCCATGGCCCCGATCGCGGGCACCGCGACCTGCCAGATGCATCACTACTGCTACATGGCCCAGGGCCGCATGCACATCCGCATGGACGACGGCGGGGAGACCGAGGTCGGCCCCGGCGACGTCTTCGTCTGCTCGCCCGGTCACGACGCCTGGGTCGTGGGTGACGAGCAGGTCGTCGTCTACGACTTCGAGGGACAGACGGCGAAGGAGTACGCGAAGCAGGAGTAGCACCCCCCGGCCGCGCGGGCGCGTCACACGGTGACCACCACCTTCGCCCGTCCACCAGCTCCTCGACCGCGACCTGCCCTGGGACGAGGCCCAGCGCGCCTTCATGCGGCAGCACCGGCCGCAGTCGCTGCTCCAGCGGCTGATCGAGCCGGAGGAGATCGCCCACATGGTCGTCCACCTCGCCTCCGACCAAGCCTCGGCCACCACGGGCGGCGCCCTGCGGGTCGACGGCGGCTACGTCGACTCGATCCTGCCCTGAGCCCGGATCAGTCCTCGTCGACGAGGATCACTTCCAGTGTGCGCGGACCGTGCACCCCCTCGACCCGGTCCAGTTCGATGTCGCTGGTCGCCGACGGCCCGGAGATCCACGTCAACGGGCGCGCCGGATCGAGGCGTTCGAGCCCCTGCGGCACGGACGACACGACCTGGCCCGGGACGCGTACGACACAGATGTGGTGGTCCGGGACGAGTGTGATCCGGCGGCGGCCCTGGTCGGGCGAGCCGTCCAGCACGAGGGTGCCGGTCTCGGCGATGGCGACCGCGCAGCCGGTGACCACGCTGTCGACCCGGTCCAACTCGTGCGCGGTACTCGCGGCACGGTCGTGCACCTGCGTCGCGTCGGACTCCCTGAGCCAGTGCGGCGGCAGTCCGGGCGGGCCCAGCACGGTCCGCGAGCCCCGCTCGGCCAGCAGCCTCGTGATCAGCTCCGCCAACTCCTCGTCCGCGCAACGGTGCACGATCGCCCGGTAGTCCGCCAGGTTCTCCGCCAGCAGATCCACCGTCTCCGCGGCGCTCCGCTGCCCGTGCTCACGGAGATAGTCGCGCTCCACCGCCTGCTCGTACGGGGTGTCGTCCTGTGGTCCGTCCGCCAGCGCGCGCCGCACCCGCCCCAGGATCCGTTCCCTGCTGTTCACCTGTCCCCGTCCTTCCCACCGCGCGTCCGCTGCCACCAGTCCCGGAACGGTTCCGCGGGCATCGGCGGCAGCTCCCGGGTCCCGCTCCAGGCCCGCCCTGGACCGGGCAGCGTCCGGGGATGGAAGCGACGCGTCCGGGAGGCGGCGCGCTGTCCCGCGCGCAGTGCACCCGGGTGCAGGAACGCCCAGCGTGCCGCGCGCATCGCCGCCCGCTCGGCGGCATGTCCCTTGGCGGGCCGCAGCACCACCTTGTTGCCGGCCCGCGTGACCTCACCGCCCTGAACGACCCGCTCCCGCAGGTGCACCAGCACCTCGGGGATGTCGATGGCGACCGGGCACACCTCGTAGCATGCCCCGCACAGCGACGACGCGTACGGCAGCGAGGCGTCGATCTCGCTTCCTGTGCCCCGCAGTTGAGGGCTGAGGATGGCGCCGATCGGCCCCGGGTACACCGACCCGTAGGCGTGGCCGCCCGCCCGCTCGTAGACCGGGCACACGTTGAGGCACGCCGAGCAGCGGATGCAGCGCAGTGCCTGCCGGCCCACCTCGTCGGCGAGGGTGTCGGTGCGGCCGTTGTCCAGCAGCACCAGATGGAAGGTGCTCGGTCCGTCGGCCGTCTCGGAGTCCGTCGTGCCGGTCCACGTCGAGGTGTAGGGGTTCATGCGCTCGGCCGTGGAGGAGCGGGGGAGGGTCTGCAGGAACACCTCCAGGTCCTGCCACGTCGGCACGATCTTCTCGATGCCGACGACCGAGATCAGCGTCTCGGGCAGGGTCAGGCACATCCGGCCGTTGCCCTCGGACTCGACGACCACGAGCGTGCCCGTCTCGGCGACCATGAAGTTGGCGCCGGAGATGCCGACCTTGGCCCGCAGGAACTTCTCCCGCAGGTGCAGGCGGGCGGCCTCGGCGAGTTCGGCCGGTGTGTCGGTCAGGCCCTCGGGAGCGGGGCGGCCCCACTCGCTCATCTCGCGCGTGAAGATGTCCCGGATCTCGCCCCGGTTGCGGTGAATGGCCGGGACGAGGATGTGCGAGGGCCGGTCCTTGCCCAACTGCACGATCAGCTCGGCGAGATCGGTCTCGTAGGCGTGGATGCCCTCGGCCTCCAGCGCCTCGTTGAGCCCGATCTCCTGCGTGGCCATCGACTTGACCTTGACGACCTCGGACTCGCCGGTCATCTTCACGAGCTGCGTGACGATCTCGTTGGCCTCGTCCGCGTCGGCGGCCCAGTGCACGACGCCGCCCGCGGCCGTGACCGACTCCTCCAACTGCACGAGGTAGCGGTCGAGATGACGCAGCGTGTGGTCCTTGATGCGCTTGCCCGCCTCGCGCAGCTCGGCCCAGTCGGACACCTCCGTCACGGCCTTCGCCCGCTTGGCGCGGATGGTGTGCGTGGCGTGCCGCAGATTGCCGCGCAGGGTCGCGTTCCGCACGGCCTCCCGCGCGGCCTCCGGAAACGCCGGCATGCCGAGATACGTCCCGCTCATACGGCCGGTTCCTCCTCCGTGCTCGCCAGGATCTCCGCGATGTGCACCGGCCGCATGCCGGTCCGCAGCCGGGCCATCGTCCCGCCGATGTGCATCAGGCAGGAGTTGTCGGCCGCGCACAGCACCTCGGCGCCCGTCGACTCGGCGTTGCGCACCTTGTCCGCGCCCATCGCCGCCGAGACGTCGGAGTTCTTCAGCGCGAAGGTGCCGCCGAACCCGCAACACTCGTCGGCCCCCGGTAGTTCGGCGAGCTCCAGGCCCTTCACCGCCTGGAGCAGCCGCCGCGGCCGCTCGCCGAGCCCGAGGCCGCGCAGTCCGTGGCAGGTCGGGTGGTAGGTCACCTTGTGCGGGTAGTACGCCCCGACGTCCGTCACGCCCAGCACGTCGACCAGGAACTCCGTGAGCTCGTACGTCTTGGGGACCACAGGCGCCAGGGTGGCCGCGAGGGTGCCCCCGCGCCCCTCGGCCCGGGCCCGCTCGCCCATCCGCGGATACAGCTCCCGCACCATCGCCCCGCACGACCCGGACGGCGTCACGATCGCCTCGTACGCGCCGAAGACATCGGAGAAATGCCGGGCGAGCGGCTCGGCCTCGTGGCGGTATCCGGTGTTGTAGTGCGCCTGCCCGCAGCAGGTCTGCGCCTTCGGGAAGTCGACGTCGACGCCCAACCTGGTCAGCAGCTTCACCACGGCGCGCCCGGTGTCCGGATACAGCGTGTCGTTGACGCAGGTCAGGAACAGGGCGACACGCATCGCGGCTCCTTGTGGTCGGTCATCGGATGAGTGCAGCGTAGTAGGGGGACAACGTGCGGGGGAGGCCCGTCAGTGCCCGGCGAGCCGGGCCTGTGCGGCGTGCCACCGCTCGGTCCCGCCCCGGGGCTCGTACCGCGTGAGCGGCTGCGTGTTCACGAGCAGCCGCCGCATTCCGGCCAGGTCACCGACCAGCCCGTGCGCCCGCGCCTGCACGAGGACGTTGCCCAGCGCGGCGGCCTCGGTCGGCCCCGCCACCACCGGCAGCCCGCAGGCGTCGGCGGTCAGCTGGCACAGCAGCGCGTTGCGCGTACCGCCGCCGACCACATGGACGACGTCGACCGCGTGCCCGGCGAGCCGCCGGGCGTCCTGGATCGCCTTGCGGTGTGCGAGGGCCAGGGAGTCGAGGATGCAGCGGGTCACCTCGGCCGGCGACTCGGGCACCGGCTGCCCCGAGAGCCGGCACGCCTCGGCGATCCGCTCGGGCATCCGCCCCGGCGCCAGGAACGCCGCGTCACCCGCGTCCACGACCGACCGCAGCGCCGGAGCCTTGGACGCCTCCAGCAGCAGCGCGCCCAGGTCCGTCTCGCCCCAGGCCCGCACGCACTCCTGGAGCAGCCACAGGCCCATGATGTTCCGCAGGTAGCGGACCGTGCCGTCCAGTCCCAGCTCGTTGGTGAAGTTGGCCGCCCGGCTCTCCTCGGTCAGCACCGGCGCGTCCAGCTCCAGACCGGCCAGCGACCAGGTGCCCGTGCAGATGTAGGCGAACCGCTCGCCCGACGCCGGTACGGCGGCGACCGCCGAGGCGGTGTCGTGCGACCCCACGGCCGTCACCGGCACCGGGCCGGCGAGCCCGGTCTCCTCCAGCACCTTGCCGCGCAGCCGCCCCGCCGGATCGCCGGGTTGCCGCAGCGGTGCGAACAGGTCCAGGTCGATGCCGAGCCGGGAGGCGATGTCGTACGCCCAGTCGCGCGTCCGGGGATCGATCAACTGAGTCGTGGACGCGTTGGTCAGCTCGGTGCCCTGCTCGCCGGTCAGCCAGTACGTCAGCAGGTCCGGCATCAGCAACAACCGCCGGGCCCGGGCGAGCTGAGCCGTCGATCGCGCGGCGGTCAGCTGGTACAGGGTGTTGAAGGGCGCGTACTGCAACCCGGTCGCGGCGTACAGCTCCGCCGCGGGCACGGTCGCCCACACCTTGTCCGCGACACCCTCCGTCCGGGAGTCCCGGTAGTGCACGGGGTTGCCGAGCAGTGCCCCGTCCGTGTCCAGCAGCCCGTAGTCCACGGCCCAGCTGTCGATGCCGACGGAGTCGAGTCGTCCACCGCAGTGGGCACCGGCCGCCTTCAGGCCGTCCAGCACCCCGGCGTACAGCCCGAGCACGTCCCACCGCAGCCCCTCGGGCAGCCGGACGGGCCGGTTGGGGAAACGGTGGGCCTCGGCGAGCTCCAGGCTGTCCGGGCCGACGCCCCCTGCGGCTCCGGACCTCCCTCAACCGCGCCGCCCAGAGACACAGCGCCGGCATGGCCCGAAGCCAGCGACT
>NZ_JBEXSH010000388.1:0-8080 GCF_040613555.1 Streptomyces sp. NPDC006265 | reverse complement strand
GTTCTCGGGTCCGACGTCGCACGCCGGGGCCGTGCGGCGGGGCGGGGAGCCCTGGCCCGCCCGGAGCGCCCGGGCGAGCAGGTGCGCGCGTCCGGCGGCGATGGGTCCGAGGACCCCGAGGCCGCGGCCATGACCATGAGCGCGACGGGCTCGGGCGGTGCTGCCAGCCTCATACGGGCCCCGGGCCCGCCCCCATCGGTGCCCGCACCCACATCCGGGTGGGGAACGACACCCGTCCTCGGCGAGGTGCGGCCCGTCACACCTGCCGGTGATCGATGCCCAGCAGGCTCGCGGCGGCCCGGAAGTCGGCCGCGCGGTGGCCGACCGCGAGGGACCAGTGGTGGCCGACGCCCGTGGCGCTCCAGGCGTCCACCCATTCGCCGGGGTCGCGGCCGAAGTCGACCCGGCTGGTGGTATTGCCGATCTCCAGCAGCGGTCCCGGTACGACGGCGCCCTCGGAGGTGACGAAGGACAGACTGCCGTCGGCGTCCTGGCCGAGGCCGAGCAGGGTGACGGGCCCGTGCCGGACGTCGAGCTCGACGCTCACGCCCCAGCCGCGTTTGCCGTGGTAGACGCCGAGGCCGCGCAGCAGCGGGTCGCGGGCGCCGAGCGCGAGGTGGGCGGGGCCGTCGTGGCCCATCTCCACGACGCCGTCCTCGAAGTCGAGGGCCTGGATCTCGGTGAAGGAGCCTCCGGCACCGACGCTCTGGGAGGCCAACTGGGCTACAGAGGTGCGTAGTTCGTACTCACCCGCCGCGGGCACGCCCCGCGCGGTCAGCAGGGAGGCGCCGAGGATCATGCCGGCGGCGAGCCGCTCGTGCAGTTCGCCGTCGAGGCCGCGGTGGTAGTAGGCGAGGCTGTCGAGCTCGAAGTCCGCGACCATCCGGTCCAGGGCGACGGACACGGTCGCGCCCCAGGCGAAGTCCTCCTCCACCACGCTGTCGTCGAGGGTGAACACCTGGCGGGCGAGCGCCATCCGCTCCCGGGTCTCCGCCTGCGTCACCTGCTCCACGCGGTGCCTCAGGTCGTCGAACTCCAGGACCTCCACATGTGAGCCGAACGTCGTGGCGAGCAGGGTCGGATCGGTCTGCACGTCGAGCATGCCGGGGTAGACGTGCCCCATGAGGCCGTGCCGGGCATGCCGGAGCGCGGCCCGGATGTGGGCGGCCCGGATCCACTGCTCGATGCGCCGCCAGGCGGACTCCTGGTGCAGCCAGCCCGACACCGACCGGAAGGGGATGCCTGCACGGCGGAAGACGTTGCCCACCTCGGGGACGGAGCACTGTGCGCAGTAAGCCAGCCAGTCCCCCGTGCCGAAGGTCACGTGGTCCATCCTCTCGGACGGCTGGAGGTCGATGACCAGCACCGGGGTGTGCGCGCGCTGTGCGATCGGCAGCACCATCGAGGAGGTGAGGTACGTCGTGAGGAACAGCACGATCAGGTCACAGTCGGCCCTGCGCAACTCCTCGGCGGCGCGGGCGCCTTCCCGGGCGTCGGAGACGAACCCGGCGTCGGTCACCTCCGCGTCCATCTGCCGGAACCGGCCCGCGACATACGCAGCCGATTCCTTCAGCCGCGGGAGGAGGCCGGGGAACTGCGGCCAGTACGTGCCTAGTCCGCCGGCGACCAGACCGATCCGGGTGCGGCGCCGGGTGGCCGGCGGGAGCAGATCGTGCAGGGCCTCGGCCCGTACGGCCGTGCGGTCCGCGGTCGTTGCCATGGTCAGTGCTCCTTGTCGGACGTGCCGGCGGGCAAGGTGCTGCGGACGCGCAGATCCGTTCCGTACCGCTCGGCGTTCGCGGAGCGCGGGACCAGGACGCGGATGATGAACACGCCCGCGAACGCCGAGGCCGTCATGCAGGCGGTGATCGTCCAGAGGAGGACGGACGGGCTGTGGTCGGCCAGGGCCGGGGTGAAGAACGCCGCGACCGCGAAGACGCCCCTGGACAGGGCGTAGGTCAGGCCCTGGGTGGTGCCGCGGGTGTCCGCGGGCAGCGTGAGCTGCGACCACACCTTGTAGTTGGCCTCTCCGGCGAAGGGGTTGGAGAGCTGGTAGAGCACGAAGAAGACGAGCATGCCGACGAGCGCGCCCGCAGTCAGGGACGCGATGACGAAGGCCAGGATCTGCACCACGGCGGCCACGTGGAACAGCCGGTCGCGCCAGGGGCTGTCGGCGACGCGCACGAAGGCGACGGTGAGCAGCACACCGATCGGGATGAAGGCCAGGTTGATCCCGGTGGCGAGGCTCTGCGAGGCGTCGCTGACGGTGACGAGCAGGTAGGTGCCGAACTGGCCGAAGGTGTTGGCCCCAAGGCCCCAGGTCACGTAGAAGACGAAGGTCGCGGCCATCGGCACCAGGGCGGCGCGGGTCCACACGTTCTTCAGGGAGATGCTCTCCGGAGCGGCCTCGGTGTCCGGCTCCGACGGCGCGTCGGGCAGTTTCAGCCGGGACCTCAGGGCCCAGGTGACCAGTGCGGCGACGGCGAGCTGCCCGGTGATCAGCCGGGCCCCGGTCATGCCCGTGGTGGACAGGACGAAGCCGAGGAAGATGGCGACCGTGATGCCCAGCATCCACATGACCTGCGTGAAGGCCACCAGTCTCCCCCGGGCCCAGGCGGGCGCGGCGTCCGACACCACGGCCAGTGACGTCGGCAGGTCGGCGCCGGCCGCGAGCCCCGCGACGAGTACACCGGCCAGCAGGGTGATGTCGTCCGGCGCGAGCGTGATGACGAGGGCGCCGATCGCGAAGCAGAAGATGTCCCAGTTGTAGACGCGGCGGCGGCCGAAGAGGTCGGCGAACCGTCCGCCGACGAGGGATCCGACGGCGATGCAGCCGGTGACGATCGCGCTGATCGCCCCGGCCATCCACACGCCCATGCCGTAACTGTCACGGTAGATGGCCAGGTTGACGGAGATGCTCACGATCAACCCGGCGTCGAGGTAGGAGGCCATGCCCGACAGGGCGGCGGCCTTCCAGAGCGGTGGGGGGATGGGGCGGGTACCGGCCATGATGCGACTCCGTCGTCTGGTGACATCGCGGTTCCGGGGGCCTGGTCGCAGCGAATATAGGGCGAGAAAAACGTTGCAACAAGATGTCGCGCGCGTAGGGGCGACATGACGCCGAAATCGCCCCGCCCGTACGGGCCTATGGCGTGGCCGCCCCAGCTCGCCTACGGTGAAGGTGGCCTGAAAACGTTTCAGGGAAGGATCGTGGTCCGTGATCTCCCCCGAGCTCCGGCGACTGTTCGACGATCCGCCCCGCGACTTCGGCCCCACTCCCCTGTGGTGGTGGTCGGGGGCGAAGGTGACCCGCGAACGACTCGCCTGGCAGTTGCGGGCGTTCGCGGAGGGCGGGGTCCACAACCTGGTGGTCATCAATCTGGCCCCGGCCGGCCCGACGTTCGGGGCCCGGGCCGACGATCCGGTGTGGTTCGGCGAGGAGTGGTGGGCGCGCTTCACCGACGCCTGCGAGATCGCCGCCGGACTGGGCACGCGGCTGTGGTTCTACGACCAGATCGGGTTCTCCGGAGCCAATGTGCAGGGCGGTGTGACGCGGCGTCATCCCGAGGCCGCCGGACTCGCGCTGCGCTGCCGTGACGTGCGCGTCTCCCGGGGCGTGGTCGCCCTTGCGGATGCCGAGACGCCGCTGGCCGCGTACTCCCGGCAGGGCCGGCGGCTCGGCCTGGACGCGGGCGGGCACCTGGCGACCCCCGACGGCGCCGAGGTACGGCTCGTCACCGCCGTCCCCACCGCGTTCGACTACCTGGATCCGCACGCCGTGGGCCTGTTGATGGACACGGTCCACCACGAGTACGACCGCCGCGTGCCGGAGTACCTCGGCAGCGTCATAGCGGGCAGCTTCCAGGACGAACTGCCCGGCACCAACGCCTGGAGCCACCGTTTCGCCGACGAGTTCCGGGCCCGGCGCGGCTACGACCTGCTCGACCACCTGCCGGCCCTGTTCGGCACGGACTGCGGGGTGCCTGAGGGGAAGATCCGCGCCGACTACTACGCGGTCCGCGCGCAGCTGACCGAGGAGGCCCTGTTCCGGCCGCTCGCCGCCTGGCACCGCGAGCGCCGTCTGCTGCTGGGCAGCGACCAGAGCCATCCCGCCCGCGCGGGCTACCCGGCCCAGTCCACGCAGATCTACACCGACTACTTCCGCACCCACCGCTGGTACGGCGCCGCGGGCAGCGACCACCACGGCGACGCCAAGGTGCACTCCTCCATGGCGCACCTCTACGGCCACGAGCGCGTGTGGATCGAGGCGTTCCACTCCTCCGGTTGGGGCGGCACGCTGGAGGACACCTACGACTGGCTGCTGCCGTTCCTGCGCAGCGGCGCCAACCTCTACAACCCGCACGCCAGTTACTTCGGCACCGCGGGCGGCTGGTTCGAGTGGGCGCCGCCGTCCACCGACTGGCGCCAGCCCTACTGGAAGCAGTATCCGGCGTTCTCCCGGACCGTGGCCCGGATCTGCTCGATCATGTCGTGGGGCGGGTACGCGGCCGAAGTGGCGGTGCTGCACCCCACCACCACCATGCAGGCCCTCATCCCGCTGGACGCACCCGTCCGGCACTTCGGCGACGGGCGGCTCGGCGAGGAACACGCCGACGCCGACGAGACCCAGCGCCACTATCTGGACCTGTGCGGCTCGAACAACTGGCTGGGGCCGCATGCAGGTGCCCTGGACCGGCACGGGATCTCCTTCGACGTCGTCGACGACGACTCGGTCCAGCGTGCCGAGGTCGCCGACCGGGCTCTGCGGGTCGGGGGCCTGGCGTACCGGGCGGTCCTGCTGCCCTCGGCGAGCGTGCTGGAGGAGAGGACGGCACGGCGACTGTCCGAACTGCTCGACGCGGGAGGGCGGGTGGTGGCCGTGGGCCGCCCGCCCGGGACGGCCGCGGGCCGCGCCGGTGACGATGCGGTCGTGGCATCCCTGCTGGCGCACCCCCGGCTGGAGCGGGCACGCGGTCCCGAGGCCGGCGCCGAGGCGGTGGCCGACGCGGCCGGGCACGCGACGGGCGACGTACCGCTGCTCGTCCGGCGGCAGGGGAACGAGGCGGTGGCCCTGGTCACGGCGGCCTTCCCCGAGATCGGCGCGCATCCACTGCGCCCGCCCGGAACCTCGCCCGAGCCCGATCCCGACCGCACCTCGTCCGTCACCGTCCGGGCGTGCGTCGCGGAGGCCGAGGTATGGAACCCGGCGACCGGCTCCCGCGGCCCCGCCCGTGCCACGGTCTCCGACGACGGTGCCCTGTCGACCATCGAGGTACCACTGGAGGGCGCCCCCGCGGCCCTGCTCGTCTGGCGGGAGGGCCGTCCGGCACCAGCTCCCTCCGCGAGGGGGACGGCGGTCCGGACGGTCGACCTCTCGGCGGGCTGGAACGGCCGGCTGGTGCCCACGATGGACAACGCCTGGGGCGATCTGGCGCTTCCCCCGGGAGCCTCCGTTCAGGAGCCGCAGATCTGGACCATGGAGTGGACCGAGGGCGCGGCGTGGGAGCGGATCCGGGTCACCTACGGCAACCGGGTCCGGGTCCTGCCCCCGGTGTCGCCCGACCGGGCTCCCGAACCGCTGGACGCCGCGGACGCGGAGCGAGTCCTGGCCGGTGAACTCCCCCTCGTACCGCCGGACTCGGACTGGGAGACCGGGGTGTACTCGTCGAGCCGTGGCCTCCCGGACCAGGGAGGACTGCTGGGCACCAAGGGGCTGGTGGGCGAGGAGTTCGTACGGGTTCCCGTGCCGGTCGGGGGAACGGCCGCCCGGATCCGGGCCATCGTGGAGAGCGGCCGCCGGGGGCCCGCCGAGCTGCACGTCGGCGCGGAGGCGGTCAAGCGGGTGTGGTGGAACGGGGAGCCGCTGGGTCCGTACGACGGCGGCTATCTGGCCTCCGCCCCGGTCGCCGTGGACCGGGACCGCAATGTGCTGGAGTACGAGCTGTCGGACGCCCAGGACCGGCCCTCGACGATCTCGGCAGCCGCCGGTACACCGCTCGGCAGCTTCTTCTGCCTCTCCGAGCCGGGCGGGCTCGGCTCCCGGCCACGGTTCATGCGTCCGCCCGACGGGGTCCGGCCCGACGGCCGGGTCGCCTATCGCGCGCGATTCCGGGTCCCGGCCGGGGAGGCGCGGGCGGTGCTGGTCGTGGGTGCCGCCTCGGCGGTGACCGTGCTGCTCGACGGGGAGGTGGTGGCGCGGCAGGAGGAGGTGGAGTACTACGCGGCGGACTGGGGCGCCGTTCCGATGTTCTTCCGCCATGAGCCGGAACTCGGGGCGGGCGAGCGCACACTGGAGGTCGTGGCCGACACCGCCGATGGCCGGGACGCCGTGTTCGTCGACCTGGTGGCGTCTTCGGGGTCCGAGGTGACGTCCCTGGTCAGTGGCGCCGGCTGGGAGGCCCGGACGGGCGCGTGGCGGGGCCGGACCGTCGAGGACACCTGCAGGCGCGGCGAGTTGCAGCACTGTCACGCCGCCGTGCGGCCGCACCCGCTGCCGGACACCGCGTGGCTCAACGGGCGCCCGCTGCTCGGCGGTGCCGTACGGCCGTCGTGGTCCACCGACGGCGTCCGGGCGTCGCCGCAGCGCTTCCGGTTCACCGTGCCGCCGGGAACGGTGTCGCTGGACCTGCCGTTGGCGCTGCCCGCGCGGGTGCGGGTCGGGCAGGGAGCAGAACTGCCCCTGGCCGACGACCGGTTGACGCTCCGTGAGCCGCTTCCGGCACCGGCCCGGGTCGAGGTGGTCACCGAGCCCACGGCGATACTGCGGGGTGGCTCCGCCTGGCACGGGCCGGTTCGGGCGCGGACCGTGCCGGCGCCGCTGGCACTGGGTGACTGGCGCGAGCAGGGGCTGGGCGGCTGGAGCGGAGGCGTGACGTACGCGCGGGCGGTGGAGGTGCCGCCCGGGCCCGATCCCGTGCTGGATCTCGGGCGAGTGCGGGGCAGTGTGGAGGTGTCGGTCGACGGGGAGTTCGCCGGTGAGGCCTTCTGCGCACCGTACCGCTTCCCGCTGCGCGCTGCCGCGGGGCGAACCGTCCGGCTGGAGGTGACGGTCCGGGGCACGCTGGCGCCGTACCTCGCGCAGGCCACGCCGACCGTATGGGCCTTCCCCTGCCAGCTGCCGTCGGGGCTGTGGGGGCCGGTGACGCTGCGGATCCCGTACGGGGATCAGTCGCCGTAGGGCGGCCGGGTGGAGTCGCGCAGGACGAGGCCGGGGGCGAAGACGCGGGTCTCGTGGAGGTGGTCGGCACGGGCCTCGATCTCGTCGAGCAGCATCTCCACGGCCGCCCGGCCGAGCTCCTCGACCGGCTGTCGGACCGTCGTCAGGGTCGTCGCCCCGAAGGTCGCGACGTCGAGGTCGCCGTAGCCGACGACCTGGACGTCCTCGGGGATGCGCACGCCCCGTTCGGTCAGGCCCCGGCACAGGCCGGCGGCGAGGAAGTCGTTGGTGCAGAACACCCCGTCGGGCAGGTCCTTCAGCCCGCGGGCGATCTCCGTGCCGTACGCGACGGTCATCCGCTCGGCGACGACCTGGTCGAGCTGCGCCCCGCGGCGACTGCGCACGGCCTGCCGGGCACCCTGGTAGCGGTCGGCGCACTGGCGTATGCCGCGCTCGCCGTTGACGACCAGGATGTCGCGGGCCCCGCTGTCGAGGAGGTGCTGTACGGCGATGCGGCCGCCGGCGATGTCGTCCACGGAGGCCGAGCAGCCCTCCCGGTCGGGCATCGCGCGGTCGGCCAGGACGAGCGGGATGCCCCGCTCCCGCAGCCGGGCCAGCCGGCTCGGGTCGGCGCTGAGCGGTACGACGACGACTCCGACGGCCCGCTGCCCGACGAGCATGCTGAAGTAGCCCTGCTCCCGCTCGGGGGCGTCGCCGCTGTGGCAGAGGACGAGGGCGTAGCCGTGGTCGTAGGCCGCGTCGGCGGCGCCCCGCGCGATGCGCGCATAGAAGGAGTTGGTGATGTCGGGCAGCACCAGCCCGATCGCGGAGGAGTGGCCCGTACGCAGGCCCGCGGCGCCCGGGTGGGGGACGTAGTCGAGCGCGGCGACGGCGACGCGGACGCGCTCGGCGGTCCGGGCGTTG
>NZ_JBEXSH010000387.1:0-8080 GCF_040613555.1 Streptomyces sp. NPDC006265 | reverse complement strand
GTCTGCGGCGACTCGCACACCTCCACGCACGGCGCCTTCGGCGCGCTGGCCTTCGGCATCGGCACCTCCCAGGTGGAGCACGTGCTGGCCACCCAGACGCTGCCGATGTCCCGCCCGAAGACCATGGCGATCACGGTCGACGGCGAACTGCCCGAGGGCGTCACCGCCAAGGACCTGATCCTGGCGATCATCGCGAAGATCGGCACGGGCGGCGGCCAGGGCTACGTCCTGGAGTACCGCGGCGAGGCCATCGAGAAGCTCTCGATGGAGGCCCGCATGACCATCTGCAACATGTCGATCGAGGCCGGCGCCCGCGCGGGCATGATCGCCCCCGACGAGACCACGTTCGCGTACCTCAAGGGCCGCCCGCACGCCCCCGAGGGCGAGGAGTGGGACGCCGCCGTCGCGTACTGGAAGACGCTCAGGACGGACGACGACGCCGAGTTCGACGCCGAGGTCGTCATCGACGCCGCCGGGCTGTCGCCGTTCGTCACCTGGGGCACCAACCCGGGCCAGGGCGCACCGCTTTCGGCGTCCGTCCCCGACCCCGCTTCGTACGAAGACGCTTCGGAGCGCTTCGCCGCCGAAAAGGCCCTGGAGTACATGGGGTTGGAGGCCGGGCAGCCGCTGCGCTCCATCAAGGTGGACACCGTCTTCGTAGGCTCCTGCACCAACGGCCGCATCGAGGACCTGCGCGCCGCCGCCGATCTCGTCAAGGGCCGCAAAGTCGCCGACGGCGTACGGATGCTGGTCGTCCCCGGCTCCGCGCGGGTCGGTCTGCAGGCCGTCTCCGAAGGTCTGGACGTGGTCTTCAAGGAGGCCGGCGCCGAGTGGCGGCACGCGGGCTGCTCGATGTGTCTGGGCATGAACCCCGACCAGCTGGCCCCGGGTGAGCGCTCCGCGTCCACCTCCAACCGCAACTTCGAGGGCCGGCAGGGCAAGGGCGGCCGCACCCACTTGGTGTCGCCGCAGGTCGCGGCCGCCACCGCCGTCCTGGGCCACCTGGCCTCCCCGGCCGACCTGTCCACCGACGCCCCCACGCCCGCTGGAGTCTGATCAGTCATGGAAGCCTTCACCACCCACACCGGCCGGGCCGTGCCGCTGCGCCGCAGCAACGTCGACACCGACCAGATCATCCCCGCCCACTGGCTCAAGAAGGTCACGCGCGACGGGTTCGAGGACGGGCTGTTCGAGGCCTGGCGCAAGGACGCGTCGTTCGTGCTCAACCAGCCCGAGCGGCAGGGCGCGACCGTGCTGGTCGCAGGCCCCGACTTCGGCACCGGCTCCTCCCGTGAGCACGCCGTCTGGGCGCTGCAGAACTACGGCTTCAAGGCCGTGATCTCCTCCCGCTTCGCCGACATCTTCCGCGGCAACTCGCTCAAGAACGGCCTGCTCACGGTCGTTCTGGAGCAGGAGACCGTGGACGCGCTGTGGGAGCTCACCGAGAAGGACCCGCAGGCCGAGATCACCGTCGACCTTCAGAGCCGCGAGGTGCGCGCCGAGGGCATCACCGCCTCCTTCGAGCTGGACGAGAACTCCCGCTGGCGGCTGCTGAACGGCCTCGACGACATCTCGATCACCCTGCAGAACGAGGCTGACATCTCCGCGTACGAGGCGAAGCGCCCGACGTTCAAGCCGCGGACGCTCCCGGTCTGACCCGGGCACGAACGGCCGCCTGCGAACAAGGCGACTTTCGGCCACCGCAACACCCCCTCTGTACCCCCGATCAGCCCGATCGGGGGTACAGCGGTGTCTGCACCCGAACGGCCCTGCCCACCCGCTGTTCGGCTGCCAACTTCCCACGTTAAGCAGGTGGTTGCTGGGGTACGCGAGGGGTACAGCCGTGACTTCCACGTGTGCCGGGAAGGCCCTCGGAGGCGGCAGTTGTCCCCTGGGCAGGCGACAACTCGCCCCAGATGGCACAATCTGTGCATGGAACACGACGGCCAACTCGAGCTCTATGCGGCAGTCGCGGACCAACTCAAGGAAGCGCACACAAGAGTGCGCGCACTGCAAGTCCCGGAGGGCGTACGGATGGCGCTGACCCGGAAGCTGCTGGTCATTACGGCCGCGGCCAAGCACGATCTCGCCGACGCGGCAAGACGGCTGGAGCGGTTCACCGCGGACCTCGACGAGGGACGTCTCCCCGACGAGGAACGCTGAACCCCTTCGACACCGTCGAGTTCGTTGCGGCACAAGGGTGATAAGCCCGTTTCGTGTTTGATTTGCGGTATATATCTGCCTAACGTGCGAAAAAGCTTGAACACTTTGTTCTGGCGATGTCTCCGAAGGGGAAGACGTGAACAAGGCGCAGCTCGTAGAAGCGATTGCCGACAAGATGGGCGGCCGCCAGCAGGCCGCCGACGCTGTCGACCATGTACTGGACGCCATCGTCCGCGCGGTCGTCTCGGGTGAGCGGGTTTCGGTCACCGGCTTCGGTTCGTTCGAGAAGGTCGACCGCCCGGCCCGGTACGCCCGTAACCCCCAGACGGGCGAGCGGGTTCGGGTCAAGAAGACCTCCGTTCCGCGCTTCCGCGCCGGCCAGGGCTTCAAGGACCTGGTCAGCGGCTCGAAGAAGCTCCCGCGTGGCGGCGAGGTCTCCGTCAAGAAGGCGCCGAAGGGCAGCCTGACCGGCGGTGCCGGCGCGACGGTCAAGAAGGCCGCCGCGAAGAAGGCGACCACGAAGTCGGCCGCCGCGAAGAAGACCACCGCCAAGAAGGCGACGGCGAAGAAGGCCACCACCAAGACCGCGGCCGCGAAGAAGACCACGGCGAAGAAGGCGCCCGCCAAGAAGACCACGGCGACGTCCAAGACCACCGCCGCGAAGAAGACCACCGCGAAGAAGGCCCCGGCGAAGAAGGCCACGGCCAAGAAGGCGCCCGCCAAGAAGTCGACGGCGCGCAAGACCACCGCCAAGAAGACCACCGCCCGCAAGAAGTAAGGGCGCTGGGGTGCTCACGCGCCGGGCCGGACTCCGCATGGAGTCCGGCCCGCGGCGTGTTCAGCGTGTGATCAGAGGGTCTGCAGTGTCACCAGAGTGATCCGGAGCCCGTCCTGGGCACCCTCCACCTCGATGCGGACCCGCTGCCCCGGGCGCAGCAGCCTGAGGCCCCCCGCGTCGAACGCGGCCGCGTCGAAGGGCACCGGGGTGCCGTCGTCCAGGAGCACCTGCCCGCTGCGGCTTTCGGGGTCGTACGTGTACGCGGTCGCCTGCATGGCCGCAGCCTACTGCCCGGGAATCAGCAACCGCGCGGCGGCCGCGGCCGTATGAGGGCCGACCCCCAGGGCCAGCGCGCTGCGCAGGTCATCGCCGGTGTCCACGTCCTGGCGAACGGAATCCACCGCGGTGACGGCCAGTTCCACCGCCCCGGAGACGCGGTGCCGGGTTCGGGAATCCGTGCCGAAGGCCGGGCGCAATTCGCGGCCAGGGGCGGCGGCCAGCAGGGTCGTCCCGATAGCGGCCGCGTCCGCGAGAAATGCGCGCGGGAATTCAGCAGCGGTATCGAGTACCCGGGACAATTCCACGGGGCGCAGAGCCGGCAGATCGGCGTTGAGCGCGGCCACCGCCCCGGCCGGGCGGGCCGACCGCACCACCCGCGTCGCGTGTGCGAGGGCGGCGTTGAGGCCGCCGCCCGGCTCGTCGGTGATGATCGCGGCGCCCAGTGCGGCCAGCTCGCGGCCCGCCCGGACGTCGTCCGTGACGACTGCCACATCCCCCACCGCCGGGCAGGCCAGCGCGGCCGCCACCGTGTCCTGGGCGAAGGCCAGCGCCAGGTCCGGCCGCAGCCCGTCGTCCGCGGTGTCCGCAAGCCTGCTCTTGGCCTGGGCCAGGGGCTTCAGGGGTACGACCAGGGTCCACTGCACGGGTGTTCCGTCCTCCTCTTGTCGCGGTCATTGTCACCCGGGGCCTCGGGCGGGCGGCGTGCCGGGGCGTACGGTGTTCTCGACAGACCGGCGGCCTGGGGCGACACTTGTGCGGCCCCCGTGGCCTCGGCTTCAAGCCCTAGAGGAAGGTGTCCGCGTGCCCCGCCGCAGAATCGGCTTCTGGTACCGCCTCGCCGCGGTGATCTGCAAACCGCCGCTGGTGGTTCTGCTCAGGCGGGACTGGCGTGGAATGGAGCACATTCCGGCAGAGGGCGGATTTATCACCGCGGTGAACCACAATTCGCACATCGACCCCTTCGCTTACGCGCACTTTCAGTACAACACCGGGCGGGTCCCGCGATTCCTCGCGAAGAGCGGGCTTTTCAAGAAGGGATTCGTCGGAGCCGCGATGCGGGGCACCGGGCAGATCCCCGTCTACCGCGAGAGCACGGACGCGCTGAGCGCTTTCCGGGCCGCGATCGACGCCGTGGACCGGGGGGAATGCGTCGCCTTCTATCCCGAGGGCACCCTCACCCGCGACCCGGACGGCTGGCCCATGACCGGCAAGACCGGGGCGGCGCGCGTCGCCCTGCAGACCAAGTGCCCGGTGATCCCCGTCGCCCAGTGGGGCTGCAACGAGTTGCTGCCGCCGTACGCGAAGAAGCCGCATCCGCTGCCGCGCAAGACGCACCGCGTGCTCGCCGGGCCGCCCGTGGACCTCGCGCGGTTCTACGACCGGGAGATGACCGCGGATCTGCTGAAGGAGGCCACGGAGGTCATCATGGCCGCCGTCACCGCACAGCTGGAGCTGATCCGCGGCGAGAAGGGGCCGGAGACGCCGTACGACCCGCGCAGGGAGCGGATCGAGCAGCGGCGCCGCACCCAGGCGCAGACACAGACGCACCAGAAGTCCGGACAGACCGTGCAGGAAGAGGGGCTGGGCAAGTGAGCAAGCCGGTCAAGGCGGCGGTCCTGAGCGCCGGTTCGTGGGGTACGGCCTTCGGCATGGTGCTCGCCGACGCGGGGTGCGAGGTCACCCTGTGGGGGCGCCGCCCGGAGGTCGTGGAGGCGATCAACTCCACGCGGACCAATCCCGACTACTTCCCGGGTGTCGAGCTCCCGGAGAACGTACGGGCCACCACCGATCCCGCCGAGGCCGCTGCGGACGCCGACTTCACGGTCCTGTCGGTCCCCTCGCAGACCCTGCGCGGCAACCTCGCCGAGTGGAGCGCGCTGCTGGCCCCCGACACGGTCCTGGTGTCGCTGATGAAGGGCGTCGAACTCGGCTCCGCGATGCGGATGAGCGAGGTCATCGACGACGTCGCCAAGGTCGGCCCGGACCGGATCGCCGTGGTGACCGGGCCCAACCTGGCCCGGGAGATCGCCGCACGGATGCCGGCCGCGGCCGTGGTCGCCTGCACCGACGAGGCCGTCGCCCAGCGGCTCCAGGCCGCCTGTCACACGCCGTACTTCCGCCCGTACACCAATACGGACGTGGTGGGTTGCGAACTGGGCGGAGCCGTGAAGAACGTCATCGGCCTCGCCGTCGGCATCGCGGACGGCATGGGCCTCGGCGACAACGCCAAGGGCTCCCTCATCACCCGCGGCCTCGCCGAGACCACCCGGCTCGGCATGGCGCTCGGTGCCGACCCGCTGACCTTCTCCGGGCTCGCGGGCCTCGGCGACCTGGTGGCCACCTGCTCCTCGCCGCTGTCGCGCAACCACACCTTCGGCACCAACCTCGGCAAGGGCATGACCCTCCAGGAGACCATCGCGGTCACCAAGCAGACCGCCGAGGGCGTCAAGTCCTGCGAGTCGGTGCTCGATCTGGCCCGTCGGCACGGCGTCGACATGCCGATCACGGAGACGGTCGTCGGCATCGTGCACGAGGGCAAGCCCCCTGTGGTGGCCCTCAAGGAGCTGATGTCGCGCAGCGCGAAGCCCGAACGACGCTGAGCGACGCGAGGCAGACGGCGCTTACCAGTGGCCCTACCAACGGGTACTCTCAACCCGATATGAGCACCGAGAACCTCCCCCAGAACCCCGAGCAGCCGCCTCGCAAGCCGCGTGTGGCCGTCGTGTTCGGCGGGCGCAGCTCAGAACACGGGATCTCCGTGGTCACCGCCGGCGCCGTCCTCAAGGCCATCGACCGGACGAAGTACGACGTCCTGCCGATCGGCATCACCCAGGACGGGCGTTGGGCGCTCACGGCGGACGAACCGGAACGGATGGCGATCGTCGACCGGCGCCCGCCGAGCGTCGACCTGCTCGCCGAGTCCGCCGAGGGCGCGGTGATCCTCCCGGTCGACCCCGCCAGCCGCGAAGTGGTCTACAGCGAGCCGGGATCGGTCCCCAAGGCGCTCGGCGAGGTCGATGTGGTCTTCCCGGTGCTGCACGGCCCGTACGGCGAGGACGGCACCCTCCAGGGCCTCCTGGAGCTCTCCGGTGTCCCGTACGTGGGTTCGGGTGTGCTCGCCTCGGCCGTGGGCCAGGACAAGGAGTACATGAAGCGGGTGTTCACCTCGTTCGGGCTGAAGGTCGGCCCGTACGTGGTGGTGCGTCCCCGTGAGTGGGAGCAGACCGCCCCGAACGGGGACAAGGGCGCCGCCGCCCGCAAGAAGATCGTCGACTTCGCGGGCGAGCACGGCTGGCCGCTGTTCGTGAAGCCCTCGCGGGCCGGCTCGTCGATCGGCATCACCAAGGTCGACGACCTCTCCGGCCTGGATGACGCCATCGCCGAGGCCCAGCGGCACGACCCCAAGATCCTCGTGGAGGCCGCGCTGCGCGGCCGCGAGATCGAGTGCGGCGTCCTCGAATTCGAGGACGGCCCCCGGGCCTCCCTCCCCGCGGAGATCCCCTCACCCGAGACGCACGCGTACTACGACTTCGAGGCCAAGTACATCGACTCCACCCCGGGTCTCGTCCCGGCGCCCCTCACCCCGGAGGAGACGGCCGAGGTCCAGCGCCTGGCGGTCGACGCGTTCGACGCGGCGTCCTGCGAGGGCCTGGTCCGCGCGGACTTCTTCCTCACCGAGGACGGCGAGTTCGTGATCAACGAGATCAACACGATGCCCGGCTTCACGCCCATCTCGATGTACCCGCAGATGTGGCAGGCGAGCGGGGTGAGCTACCCGGAGCTGATCGACCGGCTGGTGCAGGCGGCACTGCGCAGGCCGACGGGCCTTCGCTGAATCCTCAACACCCGGCGCTCAGAAGGCGATCCCCTCGGGGATCGCCTTCTTCACGGCCGCGGCCAGATCGATCAGCACGCTAGAGCTGTCCACGCCCTGCGGCGCCCGGACCTCGACGTACGCCTCGCGGTTGGCCGTGGTGAACCGGTACCCCCCGCCGTCCTGCTGCTCCATCAGCCAGTCGACCCCGTTGACACCCCCGGCGACGGCATCCGGATCCCGCCCGTCCGCCACCTTCGGGTCGACCATCTTCGGCGGCTGCGGCACACCGCAGCGCAGTATGATCGCCGGGCTGCCCCAGCCCGCCGTCAGCGCCGACGCGGGCTCGGGATCCGCCCGGCGCTCACCGTCCACCTTCGCGGGCAGTACCTTGTCCAGGTTCCGGCACAGTTCCGCGACCTTCGCGTCCGGACTGGGAACCGCCGCCGACGCGCTGTCGTCTGCTGAGGAGCAGCCCGCAACAGTGATCAACAGCGCGACAGCGGGCAGGCGGAACACGCGGAAGACACAACGGTGCCGGTGACGGAAAGAGTTCACCGGCACAGGGTAGACGGGGGCTACAGATGGACGACCGGGCAGGTCAGGGTGCGGGTGATGCCGTCCACCTGCTGGACCTTGGCGACCACCATGCGGCCGAGATCGTCGACGGTGTCGGCCTGGGCCCGCACGATGACGTCGTAGGGTCCCGTCACGTCCTCGGCCTGGATGACTCCAGGGATCTTGCTGATCGTCTCGGCGACGACCGAGGCCTTCCCGACCTCGGTCTGGATCAGGATGTACGCCTGTACCACGGAACCTCCAGGGCGGACACGAGGATCATGTGGGGAAAAGGAACGCCACGGTATCGCGTCGCCGCTCGCCGCGGGGAGACCTGCGGGGACCGGGTTGTGCGTGCCGGGGTGCAGGTCCGGCAGAACTTGACGGTCGCTTCGACCGTAGCGAGGACTGAGATGCCTTGCGACCGGGCACGAAGATGCCGCGGGCGTCGGTGATGGTCTCGTCATCGCTCAGGTACAGCGCGACGA
>NZ_JBEXSH010000386.1:0-8105 GCF_040613555.1 Streptomyces sp. NPDC006265 | reverse complement strand
GGCCCTCGGGGGCGGCGATCTCGGCGGCGACCCGGTCGTAGTGCTTGCGGATGGCCGTCATCGTCGCGTAGAAGATCACCATGCCGAGCAGGGCGACCCAGGCGCCGTGGGTGAACTTGGTGAGGAGGACGACGACCAGCACCAGGCCGGTGAAGAAGGCGCCGAAGGCGTTGATGGCGCGGGAGCGGACCATGTGGCGGCGCTTGGCCTGGTCCTTCTCGGTGGCCAGGTTGCGGTTCCAGTGCCGGACCATGCCGGTCTGGCTGAGCGTGAAGGACACGAACACGCCGACGATGTAGAGCTGGATCAGTCGGGTGGAGTCGGCGCCGTAGATTCCCACCAGCAGTGCGGCGGCGCCGGCGAGGAGCACGATGCCGTTGGAGAAGGCGAGCCGGTCGCCGCGGGTGTGCAGCTGGCGCGGCAGGTAGCGGTCCTGGGCGAGGATCGAGCCGAGCAGCGGGAATCCGTTGTAGGCGGTGTTGGCGGCGAGGAACAGCACGAGCGCCGTGGCCGCGGCCAGGATGACGAACGGGAGGCTGCCCTTGCCGAACACGGCTTCGGCGACCTGGGAGATCACCGGGTTCTGGACGTAGTCCGGGCCGAGCGGAACACCATTGCTGACGAGGTCCTTGGCCGGGTTCTCGGCCATGCGGACATCGGTCGCCATGGCGAGGCCGATGATGCCGCAGAACATGGTGACGGCCAGCAGGCCCATCGCGGCGAGGGTGGTCGCGGCGTTCTTCGACTTGGGCTTGCGGAAGGCCGGGACGCCGTTGGAGATCGCCTCGACGCCGGTGAGGGCGGCGCAGCCGGAGGAGAAGGCGCGCAGCAGCAGGAAGACCAGGGCGAAGCCGGCCAGGCCTCCGTGTTCGGGCTTGATGGCGTAGTCCGCCGTCGGGGCCCGCATGGTGTCGTCCAGGACCAGGCCGCGGAAGGCGCCCCAGGCGATCATGGTGAAGACGCCCGCTACGAAGATGTACGTCGGAATCGCGAACAGCGAGCCCGACTCCTTCACCCCGCGCAGGTTCATCAGGGTCAGCAGCACGATCACGCCGATCGCGCAGAGCACCTTGTGCTCGACGACGAAGGGGATCGCGGAGCCGAGGTTCTCGATGCCGGAGGAGATCGACACCGCGACGGTGAGGACGTAGTCGACGAGCAGCGCGCTCGCGACCGTCAGACCGGCCTTGGGCCCGAGGTTGGTGTTCGCCACCTCGTAGTCGCCGCCGCCGCTGGGGTAGGCGTGCACGTTCTGCCGGTACGAGGCCACCACGGTGAACATCAGCACGACGACCGCGACGGCGATCCAGGGGCTGAAGTGGTACGCCGTCACGCCCGCGATCGACAGGACCAGCAGCACCTCGCCGGGCGCGTACGCCACGGAGGACAGCGGGTCGGAGGCGAAGACGGGGAGTGCGATGCGCTTCGGCAGGAGCGTTTCGCCCAGCCGGTCGCTGCGCAGTGCGCGCCCGATCAGGATCCGTTTGGGCACGTCGGTCAGTTTGGACACAACAGAGGATCGTAGGCGTTCGATTGCGGGGTCGCCCACCCGCCACCCCCCATCGGCGTTCCGTCTGCTCTCCGAGTGAATTCAAAGGCGCATGCGGCTGCGGATTCCGCAGGTCACCCGCTTCGCATGCCTATATGACTAAGCCCCGCCCGTCTTACGGCCGTTGCCGCCCCTGGAGGTCCCATGCACACGCCCGCCCAGCTGATCGGCGCCGCGGCCACCCTCTTCGCCCTCGGAATCCTGACGGTGGCGAGTGTGCGCAGCATCAGCCGCCGCAAGGACGTGTCGCAGGGGGCGCGCTAGTGCCGCGGCAGGCAACGTTCGCCCGTTGAGGAGCGGCGTCCGGTGCGTGCTCTCGGCGTGCCGGCCGGAAGCCCTCGTACTGGACGTACTCGGGGTTTCGGCCGGTGCGGCCAGTGGGGGTACCCCCTGCTCGAGCGGAGTCGAGAGCGTGGGGGAGCGTGCCGGGCATCGTGGGGCGAACGTTGCCTGCCGCGGCACCAGGGGCGCGGGGCTGTATCGATGTGCGGCTCCGCCGCGTGGGCGCGACCAGCCCCCACGCACCCGCAGACGGCACACTCACCGCATCAGCATCCCCGCAGCCTCCACCAGCTCCTCGGACGGCCCGGCCACAAGCCCCAGCTCCGCGCTCGAAGCCAACAGCCGATGCGCGGGAAGGATCCGCACCGTGTACCCAAAAGGCCCGGTGCGATCCAGCGACAAGGGCCCCTCATACACCCAGCGCCCCTCCTGATCGGCGGAGCCCACCGGCTTCAGGGGAACCACCGTCGCGTCACCGATCCGGTCCTCCTCGTCCACCCGCCCCGAGACGACCTGCACCTCCACGTCGTCCGGCCCGAGCTCCCCGAGCCCGGCCAGCACCCGAAGCCCCAGCGTCGTGCCGAGCTCCGCCAGCGCGGCCACCGCGGACGTCTCCACATGGTCGACCGTGACCCCCGGCCACGCCGCCCGCACCCGCCCCTTCCACTCGGCAAGCTCCCGCGCCGACTCCGGCACGAGCGAGCGGTGGGCGAGCGCCGCCGGCGCGTAGAGCCGCTCGACGTACTCGCGGACCATCCGCCCCGCCAGCACCTTCGGCCCGAGCAGGCTCAGTGTGTGCCGGACCATCTCGATCCACCGGTCGGGCAGCCCGCTCCGCCCGCGCTCGTAGAAGCGGGGCGTCACCCGCTGCTCCAGCAGGTCGTACAGCGCCGCGGCCTCTATGTCGTCGCGATGGTCGGGATCCGTCCCCACCCCGTCCGCCGTCGGGATCGCCCAGCCGAAGTCGGGCTGGAACCACTCGTCCCACCAGCCGTCGAGGACGGACAGGTTGAGACAGCCGTTGAGCGCGGCCTTCATCCCGGACGTGCCGCAGGCCTCCAGCGGCCTGAGCGGGTTGTTCAGCCAGATGTCGCAGCCCGGGTAGAGCTTCTGCGCCATCGCCATGCCGTAGTCCGGCAGGAACACGATCCGGTGCCGCACCCGGGGGTCGTCCGCGAACCGCACCAGCTCCTGCACCAGTCGCTTCCCGCCGTCGTCCGCGGGGTGCGCCTTGCCCGCCACGACGATCTGGACCGGCCGCTCGGGGTGCAGCAACAGGTCCATCAGCCGGTCCCGGTCGCGCAGCATCAGCGTCAGGCGCTTGTACGACGGCACGCGCCGGGCGAAACCGATGGTGAGGACGTCCGGGTCGAGCACGCCGTCGATCCAGCCCAGCTCGGCCGAGTGCGCGCCCCGCTGCCGCCAGGAGGCCCGCAGCCGCTCCCGCACCTCGGTCACGAGCTGCTCGCGCAGCACCCGCCGGAGGTCGAAGATGTCCTGGTCGGGGATGTCGGCCACCGTGTCCCAGCGGTCCGAGCCGCCGACGGTCAGCGCGTCCTCGGCGCGCTGGACGCCGATCTGGCGGGCGCCGAGCCGGAACACCTCGGGGGCGACCCAGGTCGGCGCGTGCACCCCGTTGGTCACGGACGTGATCGGCACCTCGTCGGCGTCGAAGCCGGGCCACAGGCCGGCGAACATCTCGCGGCTGACGTTGCCGTGCAGCAGCGAGACCCCGTTGGCGCGCTGGGCGAGGCGCAGGCCCATCACGGCCATGTTGAAGAGGTTGGTCTCCCCGCCGGGGTAGGTCTCCATGCCGAGCCTGAGGACGCGCTCGACGTCGATGCGGGGCAGCTCGGCGTCGGGGCCGAAGTGGCGGGCGACCAGCTCGCGGTCGAAGCGGTCGATACCGGCCGGGACGGGCGTGTGGGTGGTGAAGACGGTGCCGGCGCGGACCGACTCCAGCGCGGAGTCGAAGTCCAGCCCCTCGGCGCAGAGTTCGGCGATGCGCTCCAGCCCGAGGAACCCGGCGTGCCCCTCGTTGGTGTGGAACACCTCCGGCTCGGGGTGGCCGGTCAGCCGGCAGTACGTCCGTGCCGCCCGGACACCTCCTATGCCGAGGAGCATCTCCTGGAGCAGCCGGTGCTCGCTGCCGCCGCCGTAGAGCCGGTCGGTCACGCCGCGCTCGCCGAGGTCGTTCTCCTCGACGTCGGAGTCCAGCATCAGCAGCGGGACCCGCCCGACCT
Organism: Streptomyces sp. NPDC006265; assembly: GCF_040613555.1. Taxonomy (NCBI): domain Bacteria; kingdom Bacillati; phylum Actinomycetota; class Actinomycetes; order Kitasatosporales; family Streptomycetaceae; genus Streptomyces; species Streptomyces sp. NPDC006265. Next base: position 4,031 of record NZ_JBEXSH010000386.1, on the reverse strand, counting down.
GTGCCAGCCAGATCCGGGCGTGCAGCTGCCTGCCGCCGGGCAGGGCGAGGGCGACCTGGGCGGGGGTGCCGTCGGTCTCCTCGAGCTGGACGACGGGCAGCTCGTTGGGGTCGAGGACCGGGTAGTGCTCCTGCTGCCAGCCGTCCCGGGACAGGCTCTGCCGGAAGTAGCCGTGCCGGTAGAGCAGGCCCACGCCGATCAGCGGGACGCCGAGGTCGCTGGCCGCCTTGAGGTGGTCGCCGGCCAGGATGCCGAGGCCGCCGGAGTACTGGGGCAGGGCGGCCGTGATGCCGAACTCGGGTGAGAAGTAGGCGATCGCGGCGGGCAGTTCCTCGGGCTGGGTCTGGTACCAGCGCTCGCCGGTCGTGTAGTCGTGCAGATCGCCCGCGACCGCGGCGAGGCGGCGCAGGAACGGGCGGTCCCCGGCCAGCTCCGCCAGCCGCGCGGGCGGCACGCTGCCGAGCAGCCGGACCGGGTCGCCGCCCGAGGCGGCCCACCGCTCGGGGTCGACCGACTGGAACAGGTCACGGGTCTCCGCGTGCCACGACCAGCGCAGGTTGCGGGCCAGATCGCTGAGCGGCCGGAGGGGGTCGGGGAGAACGGGTCGGACGGTGAATCGACGGATCGCCTTCACGGGTTCCACCTCGGCGCGTTCGCTGGATTTCGCAGGGCTTCGACGACGTCTCCTACGACAGTACCGGCGTCATGGCCCCCGCCGCTGAGGCTCCGCCACCCGACCCCCGATCGGCCTGAACAGCACCATCCGCGGATATGGCCGATTCCGCACCCATAGGCGTCCTTGTGGTGCTTCACACGCCACGAGAGGCTGCCTCTGGCGTACCGGCCCGCGCCCGCCGCACGCGGCGCCGCGCGGCAGCCGTACGCCGAGTCGAGGAGGGGAACTCGGACCATGGCTCGGACGCGCGAGCGACGTCTGCGCCGGACGGGGGGCCTGACGGCGGCGATCTGCGCCGCGGCGTTTTCGGCCACCACCCTGCCCGCGCACGCCGTACCGGAGGGGCGGATACTCGGCGCCGGATCACCCGGCTCCGTGCACGGAAGTTACCTGGTGACACTGAAGGAGGGCACGCAGGCCCGGTCGGCGACCGGAAAGGGCCTCGCCGAAAAGCACGGGGCGAAGATCAGCCACACGTACGGCGCGGCCCTGAACGGCTACGCGGTACGGGCGGGCGGGAGACAGGCCGCGCGGCTGGCCGCCGACCCCCGGGTCGCCTCGGTCGTCCAGGACACCCGTGTGCGGTTCGACGGCACCCAGCAGAACCCCCCGTCCTGGGGGCTCGACCGGGTCGACCAGCACAGGCCCTTGCTGGACCGGAGCTACACCTGGCCCCGGTCGGCCGGCGCGGGGGTGACGGTGTACGTCATCGACACCGGCGTCCGGACCACCCACGAGGACTTCGCCGGCCGGGCGAGCCATGGCTGGGACTTCGTCGGCAACGACCGGGTCGCCTCGGACACCAACGGCCACGGCACCCACGTCGCCGGCACGGTCGCCGGGACGTCCTGCGGCGTCGCGAAGAGGGCCCGGATCGTCTCCGTGCGCGTCCTCGACGCCGCGGGCGGGGGCACCACGGCCCGGGTGATCGCCGGGATCGACTGGGTGACCCGGCACGCGAGGAAGCCCGCGGTGGCCAACCTCAGCCTGGGCGGCCCGCACAACGACCGGCTGGACGCCGCCGTGCGCGCCTCCATCGCCTCCGGCGTCACCTACACGGTCGCCGCGGGCAACGACGGCAGGCCGGCCGGCCTGTACTCCCCGGGCAGCGTCAAGCAGGCCGTCACGGTCGGCGCGACCGACCGCGGGGATACAAAACCGGCCTTCTCCAACCACGGTCCGGCCCTCGATCTCTTCGCCCCGGGCGTCGGTATCACCTCCGCGTCCGCCGCGAGCGACACGGCGCGGGCCACTTTTTCGGGTACTTCGATGGCGTCCCCGCACGCCGCGGGCGCGGCCGCGCTCTATCTGGCCGAGCATCCGAAAGCGACTCCGGCCCAGGTCGGGGCGGCCCTGACCACCACCGCGGCAACCGGGAAGGTCTCCCGCCGGGGCCTCGGTTCACCGGACAAATTACTGCGGGTACCGCGCGCGTAGGACGAAGGAGCAGCCATGCCAGGGGGCCGGCCTGGTCCGTCGCGGACGAGGCCGGTCTTGTGTGTCGACATACGCGTGAGTAGTTAACAAAGTGCCGGATTGCCCACCCGAATAGGGTGGGAAGGCTCCTGCGGGTACCCCTCTCAGGAGCACCACGCAGGACCCACCTCCCCACAGACATCCGCCTACCCACGTTGACGCGGACAGGAGCGGTCATGCCCGCCAACCACCATTCGCCAGCACCCCCCAACCGCCGCACCACCGGGGCACGCGCCCCCGGCGGCGAAGCACGCCCCGCGCGCCCGGCCGGCGCCGGTCCAGCGGCCTCGCCACCACCACCCGAAGACGAGGCGACCGCCGTCGGGCGCATACCCGTACTGGATGTCCGCCCGATGGTCCGGCACGGCCGCCGGCCGGCCAAGGCCGTCACCGGCGAGACCTTCGAGATCTCGGCGACGGTGTTCCGGGAGGGGCACGACGCGGTCGCCGCCAACGTCGTCCTGAGGGATCCGGAGGGCCGCCCCGGCCCGTGGACGCCGATGCGCGAGCTCGCCCCGGGGACGGACCGGTGGGGTGCGACGGTCACCGCCGGGGAACCCGGCCGGTGGACGTTCACCGTCGAGGCATGGGGGGACCCGGTCAGCACCTGGCGCCACCACGCCGAGATCAAGATCCCGGCGGGCATGGACACGGATGTCGTCCTGGAGGAGGGCGCGCGTTTGTACGAGCGGGCGGCCGCGGGCGTGCCCGAGGAGGAGGGACTGCGCGACGTGATCCTCACCGCCGTCGACGCCCTGCGGGACGAGGACCGCCCTGCGGCGGCTCGTCTGGCGGCGGCGCTGACGCCGGAGGTGGACGCGGTCCTGGACCGGCATCCGCTGCGGGACCTGGTCACCAGCAGCGAACCCCTGCCGCTCCTCGTCGAGCGGGAGCGGGCCCTGTACGGCTCGTGGTACGAGTTCTTCCCGCGCTCGGAAGGCACCCCCGAGCAGCCCCACGGCACCTTCCGCACCGCAGCCCGGCGGTTGCCGGCGATCGCGGCGATGGGCTTCGACGTGGTCTACCTGCCGCCGATCCACCCCATCGGCACCACCTTCCGCAAGGGAAAGAACAACACCCTCTCCCCCGGCCCCGACGATGTCGGCGTGCCCTGGGCGATCGGCTCGCCGGAGGGCGGGCACGACGCCGTGCACCCCGCTCTGGGCAGCCTGGAGGACTTCGTCCGCTTCGTCGGGCGGGCCCGGGAGCTGGGCATGGAGGTGGCGCTGGACTTCGCGTTGCAGTGCTCCCCGGACCATCCCTGGGTGCAGAAACACCCCCAGTGGTTCCACCACCGCCCCGACGGCACCATCGCCTATGCGGAGAACCCGCCGAAGAAGTACCAGGACATCTACCCCATCGCCTTCGACGCCGACATGGACGGCCTGATCGCCGAGACGGTGCGGGTACTGCGGCACTGGATGGACGCCGGGGTGCGGATCTTCCGGGTGGACAACCCGCACACCAAGCCGGTGGTGTTCTGGGAGCGGGTCATCGCGGACGTCAACCGCACCGACCCCGATGTGATCTTCCTGGCCGAGGCGTTCACCCGGCCGGCGATGATGCACACCCTGGCCCAGATCGGCTTCCAGCAGTCCTACACGTACTTCACCTGGCGCAACTCCAAGGAGGAACTGACCGAGTACCTCACGGAGCTGTCGGGTGAGGCCGCCTCCTACATGCGGCCCAACTTCTTCCCCAACACCCCCGACATCCTGCACGCCTACCTCCAGCACGGCGGACGGCCCGCCTTCGAGGTCCGGGCGGTACTCGCGGCGACGCTGTCACCGTCCTGGGGCATCTACTCCGGCTACGAGCTGTGCGAGAACACCCCGCTGCGAGAGGGCGGCGAGGAGTACCTGGACTCGGAGAAGTACCA
>NZ_JBEXSH010000385.1:0-8122 GCF_040613555.1 Streptomyces sp. NPDC006265 | reverse complement strand
CAGGCCGCACAGCACGCCGCACCGGCCGACAACGTCAGTACGGCGGCGGTGGCCCCGGCGTGCCCGAGGGGCGCGGCGATCTGCGGGCCCGGAGCGAGGTGCGGAACGGCCACCGTCAGCGCGATGCCGGCCAGTGCCCCGGCGAAGGGCGCGCCGACCGGCAGCAGCGCCCCGCTGATCCGCCCGGCGGCATACCCGGCGGCCACCGCCAGCACCGCCAGGAGAACCCCCTCCGGCCTGCCGTCGTGCACGGCCGCCGTGATCAGGGACCAGGCGGCGCAGGCGCCCAGCACCATGACCCCCGCCGCGTCAGAAACGATTCGTCTCTCCGCGTCCGCGTCCGACCCGGACGTCACCCCACTGGAACCCACCCCGCCCGCCCCCCGGCGCAACCAAAGCCCCCGACCCGTGAAGACCCCGGCCGCACCGGCCGCCAGGGGCCGTACGACTGAGGCTGGGCACACCGTAACGGCTTGTGGACGGTTTGGGGATGTGTCATGACGAAATGAGCAGGGCGTCTGTCGCGCGTACCGCGCTGTCGGCCTCAAGGTCACGCGCCTTACACTCCGGGAGTGACCGTCACCGCAACCTCCGTCGGCGAGTCGGACCAGTTGGAGCCGCGGATCGCGCCCGGGGCGCGGACGTGGGCCCGGCGGCTCGTACGTCTCGTCCCGGCCGCCGCAGCCGCGCTCGCCGGCCTGCTCCTCTATGTCTCCTTCCCGCCCCGCACGCTGTGGTGGCTGGCCCTGGCGGCCTTCGCCGTCTTCGGCTGGGTGCTGCGCGGCCGAAGCTGGAAGGCGGCACTCGGGCTCGGCTACCTCTTCGGCCTCGGCTTCCTGCTGCCGCTGCTGGTGTGGACCGGGGTGGAGGTGGGGCCGGGGCCCTGGCTCGCCCTGGTGGCCATCGAGGCCCTCTTCGTCGCCGCGGTCGGCGCCGGAATCGCAGCCGTGTCGAAGCTGCCCGGCTGGCCGGTGTGGGCGGCCGCCGTGTGGATCGCGGGCGAGGCGGCACGCGCGCGTGCGCCCTTCAACGGCTTCCCCTGGGGAAAGATCGCGTTCGGCCAGGCGGACGGTCTGTTCCTGCCGCTCGCCGCGGTGGGCGGCACCCCGGTCCTCGGCTTCGCGGTCGTCCTGTGCGGCTTCGGACTGTACGAGGTCGTACGGCTCGCCGTGCGGTGGCGGCGGACCGGTGAGGTACGGCGCGCCGCGGCGGCCATGGGCCTGCTGAGTCTGGCCGTCCCGGTCGTGGGCGCCGTCGCGGCCCGGCCACTGGTCAGCGACACGGCCGAGGACGGCCGGGCCACCGTCGCGGTGATCCAGGGCAACGTGCCCCGTGCCGGCCTCGACTTCAACTCCCAGCGGCGGGCCGTCCTCGACTACCACGCGCGCGAGACCGAGCGGCTGGCCGCCGAGGTCAAGGCCGGCAAGGTCGAGCGGCCCGACTTCGTGCTGTGGCCGGAGAACTCCTCCGACATCGATCCCTTCGCCAACCCCGACGCCCGCGCCGTCATCGACACGGCCGCCAGGTCCATCGGTGCCCCCATCTCGGTCGGCGGCGTTGTCGAGCGGGACGGCAAGCTGTACAACGAGCAGATCCTGTGGGACCCGGCGAAGGGCCCCGTCGACACCTACGACAAGCGCCAGATCCAGCCCTTCGGCGAGTACCTGCCGCTGCGCTCGCTCATCGGCGCGATCAACGAGAACTGGACGGCGATGGTCCGCCAGGACTTCAGCCGGGGCACCAAGCCGGGCGTGTTCACCATGGACGGCGCCAAGGTCGGCCTCGTCACCTGCTATGAGGCCGCCTTCGACTGGACCGTGCGCTCCGAGGTCATCGACGGCGCCCAGCTGATCTCCGTGCCGAGCAACAACGCCACCTTCGACCGCAGCGAGATGACCTACCAGCAGCTCGCCATGTCCCGCGTGCGCGCGGTCGAGCACAGCCGGACCGTGACGGTGCCGGTGACCAGCGGGGTCAGCGCGATCATCATGCCGGACGGCAGGATCACGCAGAAGACCGGCATGTTCGTGGCCGACTCCCTGGTGCAGAAGGTGCCGCTGCGGTCCTCGCAGACCCCCGCCACCCGGCTCGGTATCCTGCCGGAGATCGCCCTCGTGCTCGTCGCGGCCGGCGGACTCGGCTGGGCTCTCGGCGCCGGTCTGCGCGGACGGCGCACCGGTGACGTGTAGACGCGCCGGTGACGTGTCGCCGTACGCCGTCCGCACGCAGCCTGAATCGCGCCAGGGCGTCGGAGAGGCGGCCCATTAGGGTCGACGGCATGGCTACTCCCGACTTCATCCGCACGCTCCGTGCCTCGGCCGGTCATCAGCTGCTCTGGCTTCCCGGGGTCACCGCCCTCGTCTTCGACGACGAGGGCAGAGTGCTGCTCAACCGTCGCGCCGACACCCGCACGTGGTCCGTGCTCGGTGGCATCCCGGACCCCGGGGAGCAGCCCGCGGCGTGCGCGGTGCGGGAGGTCTACGAGGAGACGGCCGTACGGTGCGTCGCCGAACGGGTCGTTCTCGTCCAGGCCCTGCAGCCCGTCACATACGAGAACGGCGACACCTGCCAGTACATGGACATCACCTTCCGCTGCCGGGCCGTCGGCGGTGAGGCGCGGGTCAACGACGACGAGTCGCTGGACGTGGCCTGGTTCGACGTCGACGCGCTGCCCCAGCTGAACGAGTTCGGCCTGCTCCGGATCAAGCAGGCATTGTCGGACGACCCCACATGGTTCGACCCCACTGCCTCCAGCTGAACTATGGGGCCTGACCACATGGGGTGAGGTCGGGGCGCTGCCTAGGGTCGAACCATGACCGCGCCCCGTGCCCTCCCGGCCCCCCACGCCTCCCCGCTCGACCTGGGCGGCCGCACCGCGCTCGTCACCGGCGCCGCCGGCGGCATCGGCCGTGCCTGCGCGCTGCGGCTCGCGGCCGCCGGGGCCAAGGTGAGAGCCGTCGACCGGGACGCCGCGGGCCTGGAGGCACTGGCCGACCACGGGACTGGCCTCGCCGGCACGGTGGAGCCGCACGTCCTCGACCTCACCGACCTGGACGCCGCCGAACTGGCCGCCGCGGGCACCGACGTCCTCGTCAACAACGCCGGGATCCAACTGGTGCGCCCCATCGAGGAGTTCCCGCCCGAGGTGTTCCACACGGTGCTCACCGTGATGCTGGAGGCACCGTTCCGGCTCATCCGCGGCGCCCTGCCCCACATGTACGGGCAGCGGTGGGGCCGCGTCGTGAACGTGTCGTCCGTCCACGGGCTGCGCGCCTCGGCCTACAAGTCGGCCTATGTCGCCGCCAAACACGGCCTGGAGGGACTGTCCAAGACCACCGCCCTCGAAGGCGCACCCCACGGTGTCACCTCGAACTGTGTGAACCCCGCCTATGTGCGCACCCCCCTGGTCGAGAAGCAGCTCACCGACCAGGCGCAGGCGCACGGTATCCCGGAGGAGCGGGTGCTGTCCGAGGTGCTGCTGCAGGACAGCGCCGTCAAACGACTCATCGAACCGGAGGAGGTCGCCGAGGCGGTGGCGTATCTGTGCAGTCCGCAGGCGTCCTTCGTGACCGGTACCTCGCTCGTGCTCGACGGTGGCTGGACCGCCCACTGAACAGCCGCTCCCGTCCGCCCGGGGGAGTTGTCCACAGGGCTGACGGGACGGCCCGGTCATGGTGAATCCTGTGAGCATGTCCAGCGATCACGTGCAGTCCGCCGAAATGCCGTTCCTCGAGCTCCTGGCCCGGGGCGCGTCGGCCGACGCCTATGAGCAGCCGGAGCTGCTCGCGCGTGCCGAAGGGCGCCCGGCGGAGTGGATCGCCGTGCTCCGGCAGGCCAAGCCGCTCGCCCTGCGCGTGCGCGCCGAGATGGAGGGACGACGCCGGCGCGAGGCCGAGCTGTCCGCCCTGTTCGAGACCGCCCACGACCTCGCAGGGCTGCGCGACCTCGACGCCGTGCTCCGAGCGATCGTGCAGCGCGCCCGCTCGCTGCTGGGCACCGACGTCGCCTACCTCAGCCTGAACGACATGGAGCGCGGCGACACCTACATGCGGGTCACCGAGGGCTCGGTCGCGGCCCGGTTCCAGCAGCTGCGACTCGGCATGGGGGAGGGCCTGGGCGGCCTGGTCGCCCAGACCGCCCGCCCTTATGTCACCGACGACTACTTCAAGGACGACCGCTTCCAGCACACGCTCACCATCGACGCGGGCGTGCGGGACGAGGGACTGGTGGCCATCCTCGGCGTGCCGCTGACGCTCGGGCACCACGTCATCGGCGTGCTGTTCGCCGCGGACCGCCGCGCCCGGGTCTTCGAGCGGGAGCAGATCGCCCTGCTCGGCTCCTTCGCCGCCCTCGCCGCGGCCGCCATCGACACCGCCAATCTGCTCGCCGAGACCCGGTCTGCCCTCGCCGGCCTGGAACGGGCGAACGAGATCATCCGTGACCGCAGCGGTGTCATCGAGCGCGCCTCCGACGTGCACGACCGGCTCGCCGAACTCGTCCTGCGCGGTGGCGGGGTGCACGACGTGGCCGCTGCCGTCTCCGAGATCCTCGACGGCACGGTGGAGTTCGCCGAGGCCGCCGCCGCACCCGCCGGAGCCCTGGAGAAGTCCGGCGCGGAGGGGCACGCGGTGCTGCACGAGGACGACTGGATCGCCGCCGTCGCCGCCGGCGGCGAACTGCTCGGCGCACTGGTCCTGCGCGGGCACCCGGGGCTCGACCCCGTCGACCAGCGCACCCTGGAGCGCGCCGCCATGGTCACCTCCCTGCTGCTCCTGGCCCGCAGATCCGCCGCCGAGGCCGAACAGCGCGTGCGCGGTGAGCTGCTGGACGACCTCCTCGACGCCCGCGACCGCGACCCGCGCCTGCTGCGGGAGCGCGCTGCCCGGCTGCACGCCGACCTCGACGCGCTCCACGTGGTGCTGGCCGCGCGGCTGGAGGACATCGCGGCCGACGCCGAGCAGGAGGCGGACGCCCGCAGACGCCTGGCAGCGGCGGCATCCCACCTCGCCGCGACACGGCATGGCCTGGCCGCCGCGCGCGAGGGGGGCACCGTCCTGCTGCTGCCCCTCGGCGCCGGCGACACCGCGACCGATCTGGCCCGGCGTGCCGCCCGGCACCTGGGCACAGCGGTCCACGCACCGGTCACCGTCGGCGCCTCCGCACCCGCCGAGGACCTCGCCACCCGCCCCGAAACCGTGGCCATGGCCTATGCGGAGGCCCGCCGCTGCCTGGAAGCCCTGCGCGTCCTCGGCCGTGCCGGGGGCGGGGCCGCCGCCGAGGACTTCGGCTTCCTGGGACTGCTCATGGCCGGCGACCGCGACATCCCGGGCTTCGTCGACCGCACCATCGGCCAGGTCGTCGCCTACGACCGGCGACGGGGCACGGAACTGCTGCGCACCCTCGACGCGTACTTCGCCTGCGGTATGAGCCCCGCCCGCACCAAGGACGAACTGCACGTCCATGTGAACACGGTCGCTCAGCGCCTGGAGCGCATCGGCCGTCTCCTCGGGGACGACTGGCAGAGCCCGGCCCGGACTCTGGAGATCCAGCTCGCGCTGCGCCTGCACCGGTTGTCGGCGCCGGCGCAGCACTGACCCCCGTACGAGGTACGTACGGGGGCCCGGAGATCACTGGTTCCCGGAGGGTCAGGGGGTGCGGGCGTCCTCCGGGGCGGCGGTCGTCCGGTCCGCGCCCCGGCCGGTGGGAAGAGCGACGTCGGCCAGGTCCCGATGACGCGTCTCCTTGGCCGCCGCCACCGCGATGACCGTGAGCACGACGGCGGCGATGACGTACAGGGCGATCGGCGTGGAGCTGCCGTAGTCGGACAGCAGCGCGGTGGCGATCAGCGGTGCGGGCGCCCCCGCCGCGACCGAGGCGAACTGTGCGCCGATCGACGCCCCGGAGTAGCGCATCCGCGTCGCGAACATCTCCGAGAAGAACGCGGCCTGGGGCGCGTACATCGCCCCGTGCAGGACCAGTCCGACGGTGACGGCGAGGATCAGGTTGCCGAAGCCGCCGGTGTCGATGAGCGAGAAGAACGGGAACATCCACAGCCCGACCCCCACCGCACCGATCAGGTACACGGGCCGGCGGCCGATCCGGTCGGACAGCGCGCCCCACGCCGGGATCACCGCGAAGTGCACGGCCGAGGCGACCAGCACCGAGTTGAGCGCGGTCTGCTTGGAGACGCCGGCCGAGGTGGTGGCGTAGACGAGGATGAACGCGGTGATGACGTAGTAGCTGATGTTCTCCGCCATACGCGCGCCCATGGCGACCAGGACGTCACGCCAGTGGTGCCGCAGCACGGAGACGAGCGGCAGCTTCTCGGCCTCCGCGGCGACGTCCGCCTTGCGGGCCTCGGCCTGTGCCAACGCCTGCTTGAAGACCGGCGATTCATCGACAGACAGACGAATCCACAAACCGACGATCACCAGCACACCGGAGAGCAGGAACGGGATCCGCCAGCCCCAGCTGACGAACGCGGCGTCCGACAGCAGAGCCGTGAGCAGGGACAGCACACCGGTGGCGAGGAGCTGCCCCGCCGGCGCGCCGGTCTGCGGCCACGACGCCCAGAACCCGCGCCGCCGGGCGTCCCCGTGCTCCGACACCAGCAGCACGGCACCGCCCCACTCACCGCCGAGCGCGAACCCCTGGACCAGCCGGAGCACGGTCAGGAGGACCGGCGCGGCCATCCCGACGGAGGCGTGCGTGGGCAGCAGCCCGATCGCGAAGGTGGCCCCGCCCATCAGCAGCAGGCTCAGCACCAGCAGCTTCTTGCGCCCGAGCCGGTCACCGTAATGCCCGAACACCAGCGCGCCCAGCGGCCGGGCGGCGAACCCGACCGCGTACGTCAGGAACGACAGCAGGGTGCCGACGAGCGGGTCGGAGTCCGGGAAGAACAGCTTGTTGAACACGAGCGCGGCGGCGGAGCCGTAGAGGAAGAAGTCGTACCACTCGATGGTGGTGCCGATGAGGCTGGCGGCGACGATACGCTTGAGGTTGCCCTGGGGTGGGGGAGCGGTTGTTGCGGAGGCCATGGGCGCCACTTCCTCGTGTGCGGTGGGGACGGGTACGTGTTCGCACACCGTAGGAATCTGCAGGTCAGGGACACATGTGGTGGGACTACATAGTTCGGGGGCGGCGTGTGCGTGTTGCGCCTATGTCACTGCTTGGGGGCCACCTTGAGGGCTTGGGCGGCGGCGGAACGAGCCTGTCCTTGTCGCTCCCGTGCTGACTTGGTGCTGCCTACGCTCCGTTGAACTCGGACATGTGGCGGTTGACCGCGGAGCGTCGTTCTGCGGCGGGTGATCGGGGCGCCCCGGATGAGGGTGAGGCCCTCGACTGCGCCCTTGCTGGCGACGTAGGCGCCCAGGTCGGCAGCTGGGTGTGGACCACAGGGGTCGAGGAGTTGACGATCGCGCCTGGCCGGGCGGACCGTGTGCGCCGCCTGCCGGGACACCACGAAGGTGCCACGGATGTTCGTGCGGTGCATCCGGTCCAGGTCGGCGAGGTCGAACGTCGCGATCGGCGCCAGGACCATGATGCCGGCGGTGTTCACGACCACGTCTACGCCGCCGAAGGCCGACTCGACCGCGTCGAACACCGCGCTCATCGCGGTCTCGTCAGCTGTCCGACGACCGGTTCGCGGGCAGCCTCTCGGGCGGCAGTCTGCCGGTGGAGGACGCCCTCGACGAGGTGCTGTGGACCGGACCCGCCCATGGCCAACTAGGGCGTGCACTACCCGATCCACGACGTCGTGTACGAAGGGGTGGTACTGCGCGCGGGGCACCCGCTCGTGGTCAGTCTCGCCGCGGCGAACACCGACCCCGCCCTGACGGTTGATCAGCGTGCGGGCAGTCGCGCCCACTTGGCGTGGAGCACGGGTCCGCACAACTGCCCGGCGCAGAGTCCGGCCCGGCTGATCGCGACGGTGGCCGTGGAGAAGCTGCTCGAACGGCCTCCCGATGCCGAACTAGTGCCGCGACAGGCAACGTTCGCCCCGTCGCGACGCCCGGCACGCTCCCCCGAGCTCTCGACTCCGCTCGAGCAGGGGGTACCCCCACTCGCCGCACCGGCCGAAACCCCAAGTACGTCCAGTACGAGGGCTTCCGGCCGGCACGCC